>JBILPO010000011.1:0-15660 GCA_044373805.1 Pelobium sp. | reverse complement strand
AGATGCATAAAAAGTATAAATGGGATTAATATCTTCTACAGGGAAATCTGTGCCTAAAGGTAACCATCCATTTTGTTTTAACAATTGTTGGTAGGCATACGCTGATTTTACCCTTTGTGATCCTAACCTTTCTTTAGCCCAATACATATCTGAAGTGGCATGTGTGGGTTGAACGGAAGGTACAATATTATAATCGCCAAATAATTTAAAATCTTGAGGATTTACAACCTGAGCATGTTCTATTCTCCAACGTTTATCATTTTTTCCTTTTAAAGCGTCGGCATAAATTTTAAGTATGGTTCTGTTTGCCGAATCTCCAATGGCGTGGGTACACATTTGAAAATCATGATCGGCAATTTTCTTGGCGACTTCTTTAAAATGCTGTTGATTGGATAAAAGGAAACCTGAATTACTTGGCGCATCATGATATGGACTTAACAAACATGCTCCTCTAGAACCTAAAGCACCGTCTCCATAAACTTTAAACGATCTTACATTTAAGAAATTAGTTTTAATTTTTCCGTTCTTAAAAAGGAAATCATAATTTTTTTGTGCATCAGAAAGCATGACGTATAAACGCATTTTTAGATCTCCCGTTTTTTGTAGGGAATCTATAAAATTGACATCAGTAAAATCTATTCCGCAATCATCTACGGTGGTTAAACCAACTGCAAAACAGTTTTTTGCAGCATCTAATAAAGCTTCTTTATTTTGGTTTGGAGTTAACGGCGGGATAACTTTAGTCATTAAATCAACGGCATTATCTATTAAAATACCGGTAAGTTTTCCATTTTTGGTTACAATATCTCCTCCTATAAGTTTTTGCCCTGCTACAATTTTAGCTAAATTTAAGGCTGCTTGATTTGCAATAACCGCATGGCCATCAATTCTGGTAAGCATTACGGGTCTGTTAGGGAACAAACTATCTAACTCACTTTTATCAGGAAATTCTTTTTTTGCCCAATCGTTTTGATCCCATCCTCTACCAATAATCCAACCTTCTCTATTTTCATTGGCGAAAGCCTTCAATTGAGTTAAAATTTCTTGCCAACTTTTAGTGCCTACCAAGTTGGCATTTTGCAAACCTTGTCCGTATCTTAAAAAGTGCGCATGGGCATCAATAAAACCTGGAAAAATGGCTTTCCCACCAGCATCAATAATTTCTTTAGCATCATAGGCCGCTAAAATTGCTTTAGAACTTCCTACTTCAACTATTTTACCATCAATAACGGCAAAAGCTTCGGCAACAGAAAATTGGTCATCAACGGTATAAACTTTTCCATTCTGAACAATTAAATCGGCTTGTTTTTTTGTGTTACAAGCACTAAGAACACTGAGTATAAAAATGGTTATAATGTAGTTTTTCATTCTTCTTTTAGCAATAGGTTAAAAATTAAATATAGGTAAGCCAATTGGTTATGCAAAAGATTGACAATCATTTCATGTAAATTATTTGTGCTTGGATTTACAGACCCGAAATTTTGCTTATTTTTGGAGTTCATGTCTGACATTATAAAACTTTTACCCGATGCTGTAGCCAATCAAATTGCGGCAGGCGAAGTGGTACAAAGACCCGCTTCTGCCGTTAAAGAACTCTTGGAGAACGCTATAGATTCTGGCGCTGATAAAATTCAATTGATTATAAAGGATGCCGGAAAATCTTTAATTCAAGTGATTGATAATGGTTGTGGAATGAGTGCTACAGATGCTAGAATGTGCTTTGAGCGCCATGCAACTTCTAAAATTAATAAAGCCGAAGATCTTTTTGCCATTAGAACTATGGGTTTTAGAGGCGAAGCCATGGCTTCTATTGCCGCTATTGCCCAGGTAGAATTAAAAACCAGAAGGCATGAGGATGAGTTGGGCAGTGCAATAGAAATTGAAGGCTCTATTGTTATTCATCAACAACCTTGTGCAACCCCTGCCGGGACTTCCATAAGCGTTAAAAATTTATTTTACAATATCCCCGCCCGAAGAAATTTTCTGAAAAGTAATCCGGTAGAGACGAGGCATATTTTAGATGAATTTCAAAGAGTTGCTTTGGCTCATCCTGAGATTTATTTTACACTTCACCATGATGGGCAAGAAGTTTATCATTTGCCTCAAACACAGCTTAAGCAGCGTATTATTCATTTATTAGGGAATCATTACAATGAAAAACTGGTTCCGGTTGATGAAGAAACCACTATTATACAAGTAAAGGGTTTTGTAGGAAAACCATCAAGCGCTAAAAGAACCAGAGGCGACCAATTCTTTTTTGTAAACAACCGCTTTATAAAGGATGCTTATCTTAATCATGCGGTGAAAATTGCATTTGAGCAGCTTTTACCGGATGAATATTTCCCGCTTTACTATTTATTTATTGAGATTGATCCGGCTAAGATTGATATCAATGTTCATCCTACCAAAACAGAAATTAAATATCAGGATGAAAAAGCCATTTACGCTATCATTAGATCAGCTGTAAAGCGATCTTTAGGGAGATATAACATTACGCCGACGCTAGATTTTAATCAAGAAACGGCTTTTCAGGGAATGATTACGGATAAACCCTTGGATGAAATAACTCCTCCATCTATTAAATTTAATCCGGATTTTAATCCTTTCCAAGAGCAACAAAAAAGCACTAAAGAAATTCCTTTTTTAAGAACCATAGGCGAAAAACAGAGCGTCCCAACCAATTGGAATACTTTATATGAAATTGCTTACGCTAATGAACAAAAACAATCTAGTTTTGATGTAAAGGAAGAGAAGAAAATCACTACCGGAGATGAAAAAATAGAAACGATTAGTGGTCGTCAGGTTTTTCAACTTCATCAGCGCTATATTATTACCCAAATTAAATCGGGTTTTATGCTGGTAGATCAACAAGCGGCTCATGAACGTATTCTTTATGAAAGATTTTTGGTTCAATTAGATCAGAATAAAGGCTTAAGTCAGCAAAGTTTATTTCCACAAACAGTAACTTTAAACACTACAGATTTTGCCTTAGCCAATGAACTATTGCCAGATTTAAATGCTTTGGGTTTTCAAATCAGAGATTTTGGAAAAAACACTTTAGTAGTAGAAGGTGTGCCAGCCGATTTGCCGGAAAACAATGATTTAGCGGCTATGTTGGAACAGTTAATTGAAGGTTTTAAAAATAATCACACCATTTTAAAATTAGATAAAAGAGATAATTTAGCCAAAACTTTAGCTAAAAACTCGGCAATTAAAGCAGGTACTAATTTAGAAACAGAAGAAATGAATAATTTGATTGATCAGCTTTTTGCTTGTCAATCGCCAAATGCATCCATTTACGGTAAACAGATTATTGTTAAAATAACGTTAGAAGAATTAGCAGAAAAGTTTAATAAACATTAGGTAAAATATGAGAGAATTTAGGCCATTAGGAAATACCCTTTTCCCCCCGGTAGTTAAAAATTTATTAATTATTAACGGGATTCTTTTTTTTGCTACTTATGTATTTATTCAGTCTTTTGGACTTGATTTAACAGAGCATTTGGCCTTGTTTTATTATTCGTCTCCAAAATTTAGAATTTGGCAATTATTCACACATCTTTTTATGCATGCAAGTGTGATGCATATTTTCTCTAATATGTTTGCCTTATGGATGTTTGGTTCTATTCTTGAAAATTATTTAGGCTCTAAAAAGTTTTTAAATTATTATGTACTCACTGGTATTGGAGCATCAATACTTTTTATGGGTGTTCAATATTTTGAGTTATCGCCATTACAAAAACAAGTAGAAATATACAGTGCACAACCATCTGCAGCTAATTTTGAGAAGTTTATTATAGAAAATGTACCCGACCAAATTCAACCTAATTTTAATGAAATTTTAACGTTTTACAGCGCCAACCCGATTAGTGTGGAAGCTAAAACAGCATCGGTAGAGTTAGCAAATGCGTATTTAAATGCTAAAATAAATACGGCAACTTTAGGCGCATCAGGAGCAGTTTTTGGTATTTTATTGGCTTTTGGTATGCTATTTCCTAATGCCTTAATCTACATCTACTTCTTTTTTCCAATGAAAGCTAAATACTTAGTAATTCTTTATGGCTTATTTGAATTGTATAGCGGAGTGGCGAATAACCCAGATGATAATGTGGCTCATTTTGCACATTTGGGTGGCATGTTAATTGGTTTTATCCTTCTTAAAGCTTGGAATATAAAACGTTCTGATAGCTTATTTTAATCTTTTTCTTTAGCAAAAACATCCTTAAATTAGGGCTTATGAGTATCTACGATGAATTGAAAATGAAAGTGTTCCAATCTGGCAGCAGAGTGAACCTTTTTATTGGCATCAATGTTATTGTTTTTGTTTTGTTAAGTTTTTTAGGCGTTATTGAATTTCTATTTGCTAAGCAATCTGGTTTCGGCGCCATCCTTACAGATTATTTAGCTGTGCCCACTCATTTACCCAAATTACTCAACAGATTTTGGACTCCTTTTACCTATATGTTTCTTCATGCAGGATTTTTTCATATTCTGTTTAATATGTTGTGGTTGTTTTGGATCGGGAAAATATTTGAAGAATACTTAAATAGCAAAAAATTAACATTTGTTTATTTAGGCGGAGGCTTAGCAGGGGCATTATTCTATATTCTTTGCTATAATCTGTTTCCAGCATTTGAACAAACTAAATTAATATCGGCCGCGGTTGGCGCATCTGCAGCTGTAACAGCAGTGGTAGTTGCAACCGCTGTACTTTTACCTGATTATACCATTTCCTTATTGTTTTTTGGTCCGGTAAAACTAAAGTGGATAGCCATTATTTATATTGTTATAGATTTAATTAGCATAGCCGGCCCAAATGCGGGTGGCCATCTTACACATATAGGCGGTGCTCTTTTTGGCTTCTTTTATATCAAATCTTTGCAAAACGGCTTGGATTGGAATAAGCCTTTTGAAAACTTCTTTTTGCCTAAATCAAAACTCAAAGTAGTTTCTAAAAATTACGATGCCCCAACAAGAACAACAAAAAACACCATCCCAGATCAAGAAGCGGTTGACAGAATTTTAGATAAAATATCGCAAACCGGTTATAATAATTTATCAAAAAAGGAAAAAGAAATTCTATTTAACGCCAGTAAAAATAATGAAGAAAAGTAAAATTGGTTTCTTACAAAAAACCTTTCTCTCTTTAAACTTTCTGGCTATAGTATGTCTTCTATTAAGTTATTTAGCCACCACAACTGATCCTGAAAAATACTGGCACATCGCTTTATTTGGCCTTGCTTATCCATTTATTTTATTAGCCAATACCCTTTTTATCATCTTTTGGATGCTTACTAAAAAATGGTATTTCGTATTTTCTCTGGTGTTTATTTTAGGCGGCTACCAATTGCTTAACCGTACCATCGGATTCAGAACTTCTTCGGCCAGTAATTTTGAAACTGATAGCAACACTATTAAATTAATGACTTGGAATGTGCATTATGTTAAAAAGTTTGGCTCTGAGCTAGATACCACCACCCGCTCAAATGTTTTTAAACTAATTGACGAAGAACAACCAGACATTGTAGGCTTTGAAGAATTTTTTACTCGCAAAAAAGGGAAGTATGACATAAAGGACTCCATTTTACAAATCTTAAATACAAAAAATTATTATTACAGCACCTCCACAGATAATGACTATGAATCTCATGGGATTGCCGTATTTAGTAAATTTCCTATTATTGAACATGGCGATATCAATTTTGATGAAATAGATAACGGGAATAAAGCAATTTGGGTAGATGTTAAAAAAGGGACTAAAACATTTAGAGTTTTTGTGATTCATTTAGCCTCTATATCTTTTCAGCCAGAAGATTATATGTTCTTAAAAGAAGTAAAGACTGACATTAACAATGGGAAAGACGTGGTTTCTTCAAAAAGAATTGTAAGAAGATTAAGAAATGCCTTTATCAAAAGAAGTCGGCAAGTAAAAATATTAAAAGAACAAATGGCAGCATGTAAAACCCCGTATATTGTGATGGGAGATTTTAACGACACTCCCGTTTCCTATACTTTAAGTGAGATGACCGAGAACTTAAAAAATGGTTTTCATGAAAAAGGAAGTGGATTAGGAATTACTTATAATGGTGCTTTTCCAAACTTTCAGATAGATTATATATTAGCAAGTCCTGAATTTAATTTTGAAGGTTATAAAATCATTAAAAAAGATTATTCAGATCATTATCCGTTAAGATGTAACGTCACCTTAGCCGATTAATTTATTCATTACATCAAATTTTGTATTTTGCAGCATGCATCCAAACCTTATAATTTATAATACACTTAGCAGAAAAAAAGAAATTTTTAAAGCCTTAAACGCTCCTTATGTTGGAATGTATGTTTGCGGGCCTACTGTTTACAGTGATGTTCACTTAGGCAATTGCAGAACTTTCATCTCTTTTGATATTATTTTCAGATACTTAAGTTACTTGGGTTACAAAGTAAGATACGTAAGAAACATCACTGATGCTGGTCATTTAGAAGGCGATGGAGATATTGGTGAAGATAAAATTTCTAAGAAAGCAAAATTATCGGCTTTAGAGCCTATGGAAATTGTACAAAAATACACCAATGATTTTCATCAGGTCATGAATATTTTTAATGTTTTGCCCCCTAGTATAGAGCCTACCGCTACAGGTCACATTATAGAACAAATAGAATTGGTGAAAACCATTCTTGCCAAAGGCTTTGCTTATGAAACCAACGGAACAGTTTATTTTGATGTAGAAAAATATAACCAAAACCAAGATTATGGTGTGTTAAATAACAGGAAATTAGAAGACCTAATGACCAACACTCGTGATTTAGGTGGGCAGGATGAAAAAAAAGGAAAGCTAGACTTTGCGCTTTGGATTAAAGCCAAACCAGAACATTTAATGCAGTGGCCATCTCCATGGGGAATGGGTTTTCCAGGTTGGCATTTAGAATGTTCTGCAATGAGTAACAAATATTTAGGCGAACAATTTGACATTCATGGTGGCGGAATGGATTTAGCGCCAACTCATCATACCAATGAAATTGCTCAAAACGTTGCTTCATGCGGTAAGCATCCAGCTAATTATTGGATCCATACCAATATGCTTACCGTAAACGGGCAAAAAATGTCTAAATCTTTGGGCAATAGTTTTTTACCTCGAGAGTTGTTTACCGGCGACCATGATTTACTTAAAAGAGGATACAGCCCAATGGCAGTAAGGTTTTTTATTTTACAAGCGCACTATCGTAGCACCTTAGATTTTTCTAATGAAGCTTTAGATGCTAGTGAAAAAGGCTTTAAAAGATTAATGGCTTCGGTAAGTCTTTTAGATAAACTTAAAACAAGTGCAACATCAACTGTAAACATAGCCGAGCTAGAGCAAAAGTTTACAGAAGCAATGAATGATGATTTTAATACGCCAATATTAATAGCCGAACTCTTTGATGCTTCAAAAATTATTAATTCTATTTATGATGGAAAAACCTCCATTGACGAAGAAAATCTAATCAAGCTAAGCAATCTTATAAAGGTTTTTATTGAAGATGTGTTAGGGCTTTCAGATGATTCTCAAGCTAATGATGATTTGAATCCTTTAATGGATTTTATTCTTAAAATACGAACATCGGCTAAAGAGAATAAAGATTATGCTACTTCAGATAGAATAAGAATTGGATTAAATGAAATTGGCTATCAAATAAAAGATGGCAAGGAAGGCACAAGCTGGTCTAAAATTTAGACCAGCTATTATAAATTTACTTAGTCCTATAAAGAAGTATAATATTCAACAACTTTTACTAGGTCATCATTATTTTTAAAATCTATCTTTTCTTTTTTCATAAAAGCTTCTACTTCAAATGCTTTAGCCGGGAATAATTCTAGAAAATCCTTTTTAGAGGGTTTAAACTTTTTCATGGTGTTCGCTTTAAAAATATAATAGCTTGTATTGTCTTTAAAGCTCTTTTCGGTAATGGCAGAATTATAGGGCTTATTCTCCAACATCGTTTTATAATTCTTAACCAGAAGCGTTAATCCTTTATCAAATAACACCCTATAAAAGGCACTTTTATCATAATTATCTATCTCAGGGAATCCATTTCTATACAATTGAGATTCGGTTCCAGTTTGTAATAAAAATGATTTTACAGGCAAAAGAAAGGTTAGTAAGGACTCATCTTTAGGATTTTTAAAAAACAACTCATCTTTAAAAGAACTATATTTTAGAAATACATCCTTATAAATAGCACCATCTTCCAACTCAACGGTACCTTTAGACCAAGTATCAAATAAAAATGGCGTTCCAACTACATCCGTATAAGCAATTGCCATTATAGGCTTGCCTTGAAGATCTTGCAGGTATTGAGCATTTGCAACACCACTGATGAAGAATAATAATAAAATGCTAATATTGTAAGTTTTCATAATAGTTCTATATTTAAGGGTTTAAGATAGATAATTTGACGGTTAAAAAAAATATACATCATTTAAATGATTAAAATTATTAGAATTACCTTTTTATTTCTTTTTAGTGCCCATTATTGCCTCTCTCAAATAAGCGATGGAACCGTAAAATCATTAGTTAACTCAGAAGAATATTTAAACAGTACCATGAGTTTAGGTGGTATAAAAACCACATTTTTGAAAAGTGCAGCAACTGATTGCATCCTCCTTAAACCTAATCCTATAAACGCAAAAAAATATTATTCAAAACAAGAAAACACTATAGATTATTTATATTGGAAGCCCGAATTTGCAATGATCTCTAAATCTGGAGACTTCGGGTTTACCACAGGGCCCTATATTTTTAGATCTAATAATCACCGCGAATTTGTCCCATATGATTATGGCCGCTACATATCTGTGTGGAAAACTAACACAGAAAAAGAATGGAAAATAGTTTTAGAAGGACGGTTTCTACATCTTCAAAGTGACACTATTTTTCCATTAATCTATCAAGACCCATCAGATTATCAATATCCTAAAAAAATTGGCCCTCAAAAGATTAATTGGAGAAAAGATATTGTCTTTAATACCGATTTAATTCTTGGAAAATCTTTAAAACTCCTCGGAAATAAAGATTTGAATGAATTTTATGACCCAAAAGTACGCTTGTATTTCCCGGGGAAATTGCCCATAATTGGGAAAAAAGAAGCCATACAATTTTTTAATTCTCAAAGCTTTGCCATCAACTCTAACCCAACATTTGCAGATAGAGCTTTAAGTGGTGATTTAGCATATACCTACGGAAAGGCTAACATAGCGGGTAAAAAGTACAGTTACATTCGGATTTGGCAAATAGACCAAGAAATGAAATGGAACATCATTATAGATGCCTATTTACCATAGGTATTTTAAAAATCACAAAGCCTTAGGTATAGAATTTGATAGGTTATTACTTTAACCTAATATCAGTCTCATGAACCTACATAAAGAAAATTACGAAACCCTTTCTGAAGCTATGAATGCATTAAAGGAGAAAGGTTTTACCTACGACTTTGATATAAAAAATGCAACCCTCTATCGTAAAGATGCAGAAAAAGAGTTTAAAGCTCATCAATTAAAGGTGGTAGAAATACACCGATTTGAAGGAATTACAAATCCGGCTGATAGTTCAATTCTTTACGCAATACTTTGCGAAGATGGGTCAAAAGGGTTATTAGTTGATGCTTACGGAATGTATGCTGATACAGACAAAACGGCTTTTATGAGCGGGGTAGAAATTGTATCAGAATAGGTTAGCAACAATTTGTTCCGTACTCATGCCTTCTGCTTCTGCTTTGTAATTCCTTACAATTCTATGTTTTAGAATAGGCTGGGCAACGGCTTGTACATCCTCAATATCAGGCGAATACTTTCTGTTAATTGCCGCATGGCATTTTGCTCCGATAATTAAATACTGAGAAGCTCTTGGACCAGCACCCCAACTTAAATATTTATTGATTTCTGGAGTTGCATATTGGGTTTGCGGACGAGTTTTAGCCACTAATTTAACGGCGTATTCTAACACATGATCTGCGACTGGAATTTGCCTGATTAATTGTTGGAAATAAGAAATCTGATCAGCATTTAATATCCTTTTTAACTCAATAACAACGTTACTAGTTGTGCTTTTAACAATATTTAATTCCTCTTCAAAAGACGGATAGGACAAAGAAACATTAAACATAAATCGATCTAGCTGAGCTTCGGGCAAAGGATAAGTTCCCTCTTGTTCGATAGGATTTTGTGTCGCCAAAACAAAAAATGGTTTTGGTAAATGATGTGTAACCCCAGCTGCCGTAACTGATTTCTCTTGCATAGCTTCTAATAAAGCTGCTTGAGTTTTTGGTGGTGTTCTGTTAATTTCATCGGCCAAAATAATGTTAGAGAATACAGGCCCCTTAATAAATTTGAAATTTCTGTCTTCTCCTAAAATTTCACTGCCAACAATATCAGACGGCATCAAATCTGGAGTAAATTGAATACGATTAAAAGAAAGATCTAAAACTCTAGCTACAGTTTGCACCAAAAGTGTTTTAGCTAGCCCAGGTACACCTACCAACAAACAATGGCCATTACTAAAAATAGAAATCAAAACAGACTTCACTACATCATCTTGCCCAACAATTACTTTGGCAATTTCTTTCCTTATTTCTTCGTAAGCTATGCTTAAAGCGTCAACCGCTTCTACGTCTGAATTGTATTTCATTTGTTAATTTCCAGTTGCCTTTGGGGTAGTAATCCAATCTTTTAACACAATGCAATTGTAGTATTCTGAATCTAACTTAATATAAGTAGATTTTCTTCTTTTTTCAAACCACTGACTTACGGTTTTATTCACTTTATCTTCATAAGCTGCATCTTTAATCTTTGGAAGATCTTGTTCTAAATTAGCTTTATGTGGTGCAACTTTAGATCTCAAATATAAAAATCTATACCCTGCTTTTCCTCTTGCATCAGCAAATAATTCTGGTTTAGAATAAGTTCCCACTGTCATGGTATCAATTACCAAAAACACTTTAGGATCTAACTTATTAGTTGGAATGTGAGTAGTTCTTGCTGAAACATTCTCAGCATCTAGCATCATCCCACCATTATATTTTGTTTCATTGTTATCAGAAAATAATGATGCAGCAGTAGAAAAATCTAATTTTCCCGCTTTTACTTTCTGATAAGTAGAATCAATCTCTGCAGCAGCTCTTTCTAAAGCCGCTGGAGTGTTCTCGGGAATAATTAAAATATGCCTTGCTCTTACTTGTTCTCCTCTACGTTCTACAACTTCTAAAAAGTGGAATCCAAACTCTGTTTCAAAAACTGGTGACATCTCTCCTTGTTTCAACTTAAAAGCCCAAGAAGTAAATTCTTTAGCCATTGTTTGTCTGTCAAAAAAGCCTAAATCACCACCTTCTCTAGCAGATCCAGGGTCTTGAGAATACAGCCTAGACATCGTTGAAAAGCTATCTCCACCTTTAATTCTTAACCTCAAAGACTCTGCTTTATCTCTATAAAATTCTTTTTCAGTTTTGGTGAGTTCGGGGTAAACCACTAATTCTCCAACTTCAACTTCGGTGTTAAAGGTTGGTAATGAATCTTTAGGAATTGCCTCATAAAATCTTTTTACTTCCAAAGGCGTAACCTCTACCTTTTCGGTGATTTTAGCTTGCATTTTTTGTGCAACCAATTGTTCCTTAATTTCTGGTCTAATTTCATCCTTGTATTGAATGATAGATCTTCCTAAAAATTCTTCTAATTTTTCTTGACCTCCGGCTCTTGATGTCATCACTCGCATTCTTCTATCTACCTCATTATCCACATCTTCTTCATCTACCAGAATAGAATCTAAAACGGCTTGTTGCGATAATAATTTTTGGCTCAGCATGTTTTGTAAAAACAAACATTTTGTATTTTCATCAGGCTTATTACCCTGCACTAAATATTGTGCATATTGTTGATCTATCTCAGATTTGAGAATAATATTATCCCCAACTACCGCTACCACTTTGTCTAAAACCTTATTTTGAGCATATATATTTGCCAAACTCAAAAAGACAAGGCTTACTAAAACTGAAAATTTCTTCATTTATCGTATATTTCTAATTGATTATTTTTTTGCGCCTCATCAAAAACTTCTTTTTCCATCTGATTAATGAGCGCCAATTTCTTTTGATTTAATATCAGATTCTTAATATTCTCTTTTTCAAAAGCTATTGGAGACAAACTATCACTAAACTTCGAATCTCGCAAAATTATGAGATATAATGTATTATTCTCAGAAATTTCAAATATACGATTAAGATTATCGAAATTATTTTCTCCTAACCTAGCAATAGGGAAAATTTGCGCTAATTCTTCTGTGTAATGCCAGGTGGTATCCATCAAAGAAAAATTTGGCGAATATTTAAAACAATACTTTTCTAAAAGATCTGCATCACGAATATCTTTAGAAGCAAAAAGCTTTTTAACCATAGCAATTTTAGGTGCATTTGCCGGTAATTTAATGTAAGAAGCCTTTAGAATAGGTTTTTTTAATTGAAAGTTATCTTGATTCTCTTGATAGTATTTTTGAATTTCCAGATCGCTAACTACCGTATCTAATTTTTGAAGAATTAGTTTTTGTTCATACTGAAACCTAATTAATGATCTTTTATAGGTCTCTAATTGATTTTGTATAGCTTGATTATCTATGTTCACATTGGTTTCTGCCTGATGTTGCATCACCTGCTCATGCTGCCACTGATCTATAAAAGCTAAAACCATTGATGCGCTATCATTTCCATGCACATTTTTAGGCACCACGCCTTCCAAATCTTTTAAATACAAATATTTATCGTAAGCTTTTGCTATAGGTTTTTCTTCTTCTGTGCTTAACCATTTACAAGAAAGTCCAAAGCAAGAAAGTAAGAAAAGTAGTGAAGAAATTTTTACAAGTTGTATCATCAATCAAACGAAAGTAAGTCCTTTTTAGCGTAAAAACCATGCTTTAACTTTTTTTAACAAATTTTGGACTATTTTTGTGAGCATGAATCCTTTACAAACTGATAATTTAATGGCTTTAAGTTTTTTGATTGACGAAGAGATTTATGTTGTAAAAAATCAGGAAGAAATCCAACCTTCTAAAAAAGAGTTTTTAACACCAGAAAAAGAGGTGAATGCAATAGTTTTAAACCCTCTTCCAAAAGCTAAAGAAGAAATCCAAGTGCCGTTTAAAGCAAGTGAAATATCCAAAGAAGAAGCAAAACCTGCTGCTATTGAAATCGCTTTACCAAACACTAAAAAAGATTTCAAATACCTTGGAGAAAACAATAAATACATTCTAATTATTGTAAAAGAACCTGCTGTTGATTTTCTTAAGAGAGATGATCTTACATTTTTATTAAAAATTTTAGCAGCAAAAAAACTAGAACTAAATGATGTGGCTATCATTAATACAGAAAAAAATGATACGCTTAATTTTGAAGATTTGAAAGACTTCTTTGCCTGCAATAAAATTATCACTTTTGGAATTGATCCTAAATCATTACAAATAACCAGTGCAGTAGCTAATAAAAAATCGGTTTTTAAAAACATCTCTATTTTGGGTACTTGGGATTTAACCAGATTGCAACAAGACGTAAACAAAAAGACCATTTTTTGGAACGAGTTTAAAACATTTTAATGAAACACCAATTAGTTTTTGCCACCAACAACCTTCATAAATTAGAAGAAGTACAATCTCAAGTCGCCAATTTTTTTAAAATCATTAGCTTATCAGATATAGGTTGCCAAGAAGATATTGCCGAAACCGGATTAACTTTAGATGAAAACGCAACCATCAAAAGCAAATATATTTATGATCAATATCAAACAGATTGTTTTGCTGATGATACTGGTTTAGAAATAGAAGCTTTAAATAACGAACCCGGAGTTTTTTCTGCCAGATATTCTGGAGAGCGAGATTTTGTTAAAAACATGGATATGGTGTTAGAGAAAATGCAAGGTATCACCAATAGAAAAGCCAGATTTAGAACCGTAATTTCTTTGATTTTAAACCATCAGGAATATTTATTTGAAGGTATAGTGAATGGAAATATCCGGACTGAACCCAGTGGAAATGCAGGCTTTGGTTATGATCCAATTTTTGAACCCGAAGGTTACCCCATTACTTTTGCTGAAATGGATTTAGCCGAGAAAAATAAAATTAGCCATAGAGGCAGAGCTATGCAAAAGTTAATTGATTTTTTGAAAACTCAAACAAAACACTAATCTTCTTTAAGAATTGCCGTGGATTTAGGTTTAGCTTTCACCACAACTGCTTTTGGCTTAGTTGCTTGCTTAACAGGCTCTTTCTTTTTAGGTGGAGACGCTACTTTTGCTGGCCTTAAAGACGGAATAATCTCTTCTTTTGACTTTGGTCTCTCCTTTGGTTTCCAATTAAAATTAGGTAACGTCTTCAGCTCCTCAGTAACTTTTTCTATTGGATAATAATTATGCTCTGGCTGACGAATAAAAGAAACCTGCAATAAACTATCATTATTAAAGTTGATACGCATTTTTGACGCAATAGAGCGCATCATGCCTTTATTTTCTGAGCTATCATTCGGGAAATAAATACTCTCGGCATTCCCGTTTACAAAAATCACATCTAATTTCTCTTTCTTAAAATAACCTTTCATAGTCTTACCCGCAATCTGGTTAAATTGAGTAGAATCTTTTTCGGTGTTTACCACGATGGCGTTTCTAATCAAATCCATATTATCCATTTTTTTATTTTTCATTTGGATATACATGGTATCTGCCGAAAGTTGAGTTCCCTTTGCCCACACAATAGGCTTTTGATAAATTCTTAAAACCGAATCTCCGTAGCTAAAAAATGCAGAATCTGCTTTAGCTTGTAAATCAGATTTAAATATTTTTACCTTTTTATGCGCACTAATTATTCTAATTTTTGTAGTATCTGATGCATCTGATGATAAAGAACTTGCCAAGTTAGTGAGAATGCTAGTTTTTATAATTGGCACAATTTCTAAACCCAGCTGATTTACTTTTTTAACCCTTATAGCAGGCCAAATCACAACAGCTGATGGCGCCCTTGTTATTAATTTGAAAGGAAGTGGTTCTGGTCTTATTTTCTTTTGTTTACTCGCTTCAGGCTTTTTTACGGTTTCTTTTTTAACGGTTTTTATTGGCGACTTGTCTTTAATCAAAAGCTTCGTACTATCCAATTGTATGGGTATCCCTTTTAAAGAATCGGCAGTTAACAGTAAAGAATCTTGTAAAACATCGGTTCTTAATGAATCTCTTTTATTTAATGCATCAATTTTTTGCCTCATGGCAAATAACTCCATCTTCATCATCACACTACTCCGCAGGGTATCAGCAGTCATCCAAATGCTATCCCTAGAAACAGAATCTTTTTCTGTAGTGAAAATTACATAGGCGTTTTTAGTCACCGTTATGCTTTCATCTTTCTTTTTATAAACGCCTAAATTGCCTCTTAATTCAATTTTTTGGGCGGTATCAATAAAGACAATGTTTTTCACCGCTCGGCCATATCCGGCTTTACCATCGTAAAATAAACTATCACCCTTTAAACTTTTAGAGTTTTGGGTATATAAATTTTTCTTCCCAAATGAAGCTTGGTCATTCACAGTATTGTAATTCCCATTTTCGGTGTACAAAGTATCTGTTTTACCATAAATATTAGTAGGCCCAAAAAAGTAAGCTATTTT
>JBILPO010000195.1:0-4675 GCA_044373805.1 Pelobium sp. | reverse complement strand
CGAACGAAGGGCTCGGGAAGCTTAATGTTAAAAGCGCTACAATGCCTAAAGCTAATTATGGAACGGTAATAAAGTTGAGTAATGATGCATATCAAATAGCTATTGAGCCAAATAAAGAGTTAATAGTAAGTTATAAAGCAGTACTATAACCCAGTTTAAATAAATTTAAATATGATTTTAGCGTTTTAAAACGCTGTACCTAGCCATTAAGTTTAGGCGGGAGCTGTATCTTTTTTTGTGTTACCCAAAGCCTTGGCAATGGGAGCACAAAAAAAGGATGCCGCTTTCATTGTTAACGCTCTCGTTTCTATTTCTAGTTGCGCTTTAGCTAACATTGTGAACAGCAAAGTATTTTTAAATCAGGCCAATTTTCTTCTGAATTTTTAAAGCGTATTTTTGCATTGATTTAATGATCTTTTCGTCTTTGTCTAATGGCTCAGAACTTTTAGTATGCAATCTTGAAACTGTTAGGCAAGCATTTACACCAGTTTGTTCGTCACCAAGTGGCACAGAAATATCTACAATTCCATCTGCAAAATCACTTTCTTTTAAAAAATATCCTTTAGACTTAATTTGACTAATGGTATGGGCAAAAGTCTCTAATTGAGCGGCACTAAAATTTGTATAATCGTTATCTTTTTTCAATAAAGCTTTGGCTGCATCTGGTTTCATATAAGAAATCAAAACTTTTCCTGATGCAGTTAAAGCCACTGGGAATAAGTTCCCTTCTTCAATAGATAAAGCAATAGGCTCCGGACTTCGGGTATGTAAAATTACCATCACTTTATCTTGATAAATGATACTTAAATGGCAGGCTTCTCTTATTTCACTTGCTAATTCTTCCATTAAATAAATAGAAGCACTTCTTAACTCATCAACAGGTGAATGCCTATGTGATAAATGATAGAGTTTTAAAGAGAGTTTATATTTAGAAGAAATTTGGTCTCTAATAATAAAACCTCTGTCTTCTAAACAAACCAACATTCTATAAATCTCGTTAGAGTTTTTATTTAAGCTACCTGCAATTTCTGTTTGAGAAACTGGTACAGATTGAGAGGATAAATATTCTAAAATATCTAAGCCTTTCTCTAATGCAGGGGCTTGGTATTTAGATTTCGTTTCAGAAGACATAGATGCAAAAGTAGTAATAAGTATAAAATTCTTTGCATTGGTTTTTTTAAAATAAAATAAGAATATTTTCTTTTAAATATGAATTCAATATTTATATTTGAATAACCGGAGTTTAAATCTAAATATAATTTTTTCAATAGTTAATACCTAAAATTAGAATGCTACTTCAGCATGATATGATATCGCTTTGTTTGTTAAATAGTAAATTTATCTAGCTTAAAACACTTAAATTGTACATCTAACAGCAAAACATAAATTTGATTCATGCCAACCCATAGACCAATAATGAACAGATTATTTTTTCTTCTGCTGTTAATCTTTTCTAATATCAGTTTGTTATTGGCACAAAATCTTATTGTTTCTGATTTAAAAATAGAAAATAGAGATAACCCAACGGAAGTTGATGTTTTAAAACCTAATTTTCAATGGATTATTCAATCCAACCAACGTAATACTACTCAATCATGTTTTCAAATTCTTGTTTCAGATAATTTTAACCTAATAAAAAAAGATAAGGGCAATTATTGGGATAGCAAATGGCTAAATATTGGTTCATCAATTAATAATTTTTATAAAGGATTACCGCTAAAATCGGCAACAAAATATTATTGGAAAGTTAGGATAAAAGATAACCACGGCGGTTTTTCTAAATGGTCTGAAACAGCAACTTTTACTACCGGAATTTTTAATAATGCAGATTGGAAAAACGCCCAATGGATTACTGATGAAAAATTAACGGATACCTTAAAAAATCCTCTTCCCATTGACGGTTTAAAGGATAAGGCAAATTTTAATAATGAAATGCCAACCTTTAGAAAAACTTTTAATGTAGGTAAAAAAGTAAAACAAGTTTTGGCCTTTGTTGCTGGTTTGGGACATTTTGAGTTTTCTGTAAACGGAGAGAAAGTGGGAGATCACTTTTTAGATGCAGGTTGGACAGATTATAACAAAGAAGCACAATATGTTGGGTTTGATATCACTTCAAAAATCAATAATGGAGAAAATGCTTTAGGCGTATCTTTAGGTAATGGCTTTTATTTTATTCCACCAGCTAAAGGCAGGTATCGTAAACTAAAAACCATGTTTGATTTCCCGAAGATGATTTGTGTGGTTAAAATTATTTATACAGATAATTCAATTGATTATGTGGTAAGTGATAATTCCTGGAAGACATCAAAATCTGCAGTAACTTTTAGTAGTATTTATGGTGGGGAAGATTATGATGCCAGATTAGAACAAGTTGGCTGGAATAAACCAGGTTTTAATGATTTGAAATGGAATTCTGTTCTGTTAACCGATGGTCCAGTAAAGCTTTCTGCCCAAATGCAAGAGCCTTTGAAGGTTTTCGAGGAATTTGAAGCGAAGCAAATTGCGGTAGTTTCTACAGCTAAAACCACTTATGATTTAATTCAGAATTTTTCTGGTGTAGTACGTTTAAAAGTGAAAGGCCATGCGGGTGATACCATCAAAATATATCCTTCCGAATTGCTTAACAAAGATTTTACGGCCAATCAAAAAGCAAGTGGCAAGCCTTTTTATTTTCAATATATTTTAAAAGGAGGGGGTATTGAAGAATGGCAGCCACGTTTTACTTATTACGGTTTTAGGTATTTAGAAGTTCAAAATTTACCGCTTAATCAAAAAACACCTGCTCAAATTATTGAATTAAAAGGTTTGCACATTAGAAATGCAGCGCCTAAAACAGGTTTATTTACATCATCAAATGAATTGTATAACAAAACTTACCATCTAATAGATTGGGCAATAAAAAGTAATATGGTGAGCGTATTTACTGATTGTCCGCACCGTGAAAAATTAGGATGGTTAGAGCAAATACATTTAATGGGTAACTCAATAAATGCCAATTACCAAACTGCCCCATTGTTTTTGAAAGCTATTTCTGACATGAGGAATGCTCAAACTGATAGTGGTTTAGTGCCAGAAACTTCTCCAGAATATGTTCAGTTTAACTGGGGTGGAGATATTTTTAGAGATTCGCCGGAGTGGGGCAGCAGTGCCATTATTGTGCCTTGGTATACCTATCAATGGTATGGTGATGATCGTGTTTTAAAAGATAATTACAGCATGATGGTTAAATATTTGGCTTATCTACAAACTCAATCAAAGGATTTAATTATCTACAAAGGTTTAAGTGATTGGTATGATTTAGGTCCCAAACCTCCGGGTGTTTCTCAATTAACGCCAATAGGCGTAACCGCCACTGCAACATGGTATTATGATTTGATTTTGATTACTAAGATTGCTGAACAATTAGGAAAATCTGAGGATAAGATTAAATATCAAAAGCTTGCAGTGGAAGTAAGGAATGCTTTTAATGCTAAATTCTTCAATCAAGATACCAAGCAATATGCAACCGGTAGTCAATCTGCTAACGCAATGGCTGTTTTTATGGGCTTGGTAAACGTGACAGATAAAGAATCAGTGACCAATAATCTGATTAAAGATATTGAACAAAGAAATTACAGCTTAACTGCTGGGGATATCGGTTATCGCTATGTTTTGAGGGTTTTGGAAGAAGCCGGACGATCTGATGTGATTGATAAAATGAATAACCGATCTGATGTGCCGGGTTATGGCTATCAAATTGCAAAAGGAGCAACAGCATTAACAGAATCATGGGCTGCTTTACCTTCTGTATCAAATAATCATTTGATGTTAGGGCATTTAATGGAATGGTTTTATAGTGGCTTAGGTGGCATCAGCCAGCCAGAGAATGGCGTAGCTTACCAAAATATCATCATCAAGCCGCAAATTGTTGAAGGTGTTCATCAGGCTAAAGCCGAATTTAAATCGCCTTATGGCTACATCAAAAGCTCTTGGACTAATAAATTATCAAATTTTGATTTAGAGGTAGAAATTCCAGTGAATTGTAGTGCCTCCATTTTTCTTCCGGCAGGAATCACATCCTTAAACGGACAATTAATTAATAATACAGGAGGTGGAATTAAGGTTGGATCTGGTAAATATCAGTTTGGGGTTGTAAAGAAATAAAGAATGAAGAATTTAGTTACCGTCTTGTTTTTATTTCTTTGTTTCTATGATGTAGAGGCGCAATCTATAGCTGTTTCTCAAAATGAAATGCAGAAGATTTATGAGGAAGTGAAAACCCCATATAAATATGGACTGGTAATGGTGACGGATGACAATGCAAAGAAAATAGATTGCCCTACTGTTTTTAGAAAAGCAGGGAAATGGTTTATGAGTTATTTGGTTTTTGATGGTCGTGGTTACGAAACTTGTTTAGCAAGTAGCAATGATCTATTGCATTGGGAACAAGAAGGCAAAGTGATGTCTTTTTCTGATGATGATAGATGGGATGCAAATCAAAAAGCAGGCTATAACGCTTTGGTTAATTTAAAATGGGGTGGTAATTACAATTTACAAAAGTATAAAGGGAAATATTGGATGTCTTATTTTGGCGGGAAAGAGAAAGGCTATGAAGTAGAACCTTTATCTATTGGGATGGCTTTTACCAAAAAAAATCCAGAGCTAGCACATGAGTGGGATAAATTACCAAAACCTA
>JBILPO010000193.1:0-4702 GCA_044373805.1 Pelobium sp. | reverse complement strand
GTATTGCCTAAAGATAATTTTTCAGGCTCAACAATGAGTTATATTATAAATTAATTGAGCATTAAAATTTGCATTTTAGTGGCGAAAGATTAAACAAGGCCAAAAATTAAATTTAGAAAACAAATAATAAACCCAAAAAACAAAAGCATATCATGAAGAAAATTATTATTCCATTTCTACTAATGTTTCTATTCCAGAACGCTTTTAGTCAGAATAAACCTTTAATAGATGTGAAAAAAGAATTCACATTTGCAGCACAACAATATGAAGGAATGTTAGACTCACATCCTGATATCACTAAGTTTCCTCAATCTACCAAAAAGAATGGAGAGCCTGATAATAGGAATTCGGCATGGTGGTGTAGTGGTTTTTTTGGCGGCTCACTTTGGTATATTTATGAGTTTACGGGTGATGCTAAATGGAAAATGGCGGCTGATAAATGGACAAAAGCGGTAGAAAAAGAAAAGTTTAATAAAACCACTCATGATTTGGGTTTTATGCTTTATTGTCCTTTTGGAAACGGCTATCGCCTTACGCAAAATAAAGATTATTTAGAGCCTATGCTTACCGGAGCAAAATCATTAGCCACCCGTTTTAATCCTCAATATGGTCTTATAAAATCTTGGGATAAACATGCTGATTGTGAATATCCGGTGATTATAGATAATATGATGAACCTAGAGTTCTTATTTTGGGCGGCAAAAGAATCAAAAGATAAATCATTAAGAAAAATTGCAATTACCCATGCAGATAATACTTTAAAGCATCATTTTAGGGATGATTTTAGCAGCTACCATGTGGTATGTTACCAGCCCGGCACAAAGGTTTTTAGAAAGAAAACCCACCAAGGTGCGGCAGACTCATCAGCTTGGGCTAGAGGACAAGCATGGGCTATGTACGGTTACACAGTAATGTATAGAGAAACTAAAAAGAAAAAATACTTGAAACAAGCCGAAGGGATAGCGAAGTTCATTATTAACCATCCAAATCTTCCAAAAGATAAAATTCCTTATTGGGATTTTGATGCCCCTAATCTTCCAAACGAAGAGCGTGATGCTTCGGCAGCAGCCATATTTGCTTCGGCATTTTTAGAATTGAGTACTTATAGCAAACAAAATAAAGCAACATATTTTGCTACTGCCGAGCAAATGTTATCGAGCTTATCTTCATCAGCATATACTGCTAAATTAAAAGAGAATAATAATTTTATTTTAAAACATTCTGTAGGGCACAAACCTGGAAACTCAGAAGTGAATACGCCTATTGTTTATGCAGATTATTACTATTTAGAAGCCCTATTGAGGTACAAGAAATTGACAAATCAATAAAATTTTACGGCTTAAAAAAACGGGATGATCGAATATTAAAAGGTCATCCCGTTTTTTTGATTTTATATACTGCAACGACTAAATCAATTGCGATAAAATTTATAGTTTTCTTTGGTAATAATGTCAATAGGCATGTAATACGTGTTCTCTACCTCAGTATTTAATACCAGTTTTTGATAAAGCGACATGATGCCTTTATAGGCCTGCTCTTGTGGTTTTTGACAGATAAGAAAGGCAATGATATCTTTTTCTAAATATTCAATACTGTTTTCTAAAAAGTCATAACCAACCAAAAGAATATCTTTTATTCCAGATTTTTCCAAATATTGTGCGACAGAAAATACCCTAGAATTAGTCACGAAAAACGCCTTTATATCAGGGTTTAATGCAAGCGTTTCGCTAATTCTAGTGGCAATAGAATCATAATCAGTTTGTTTGATGTCTATTTTTATAATCTCATTTTTTTTCTGGTTATTTTTAAAATAAGCCCTAAAACCATCTTCTTTTTCTAAAAGGTGATGATAGGCGTCAATTCCTTTAGAGATATTAATAATGAGAATTTTGCTGTTTTCTGGAAGCGCATAGTTTGTTAAACGAGCACTTAAATAACCACTTTGAAACAAATCAGGGCCGATATAAGAAAGCCTAGATTCATTAGGGATATCTGAGTTAATAAAAACTTGAGGTATTTTTAATTGGTTACAAGATTGAGCAAACTCTAAAGATTCTTCAATAAAAATAGGTGCTACCAATAAGCCATCAATTTCTGTTTCAAGTATCTTCTTACTTTGTTTTACAAATGAATTTTTATCATTTTGATCATAAAAGTATTTTTCAATCTCAATGCCATATTGTTTTATTTCAGATTCTGCTTGTTCAATTCCTTTTAATGGCGCTTTCCAAAATTCAGTTTCTTGAGATATGGAGGGAATTAAAGTAGCAAATTTGAGAAGCTTTTTTGATGCAAGTCTCCTTGCTAATATATTAGGCTGGTAATCCAGCTCTTTCATAATAGCTAAAATAGTACTTTTAGTAGTTCCAGAAACGCCCGCTCGGTTATGAATTACTCTGTCAACAGTTCCTATAGAAACATTCGCTCTTCTAGCTATTTCTTTTACACCTGTTAGAATATTTTTTTTCATTAATATAATAATATTACCTGTGTAAAAGTATTACTACTTATTGATAAAAAAAATCTTAAAATTTAGTCTTTATTCTAGTAGAATACTAAAGCCTTTCATTTCAAATCAGGGTTACCTGTCTATTTTTTTAATAAAAAATTAGCATCTTCTTTTATGCCTTCGCTTGATGATTGTAGCAAGACATCATCTTTAACTACTTCAATAGGAGTGGTAGACGAGGTATTATCGCCTTTATAAGGCTTATTAGTAATTAAATTATATGCTGATATTAGAGACCATCTAGGAGCATCACTGTTGTTAGCATCAGAACGATGTAGGGTATTGCTATGGAAAAACAAGGTATCGCCTGCTTCCATCTCCACATACAGTAATTCAGATCTTTTAATGGCTTCATCTACTCTTTCTTGACTAGCGCCAACCTGTTCGCCGCTAAAACCATGATCTATTCGTCCCATTAAATGAGATCCTCTAATCACTTGTAAACATCCATTTTCTTTGGTAGAAGGAGTTAAGGCAGTTAATACGCTCAGCATTTGAGGAAACAAAAATCCGTCTCTATACCAGTAACCATAATCTTGGTGCCATTCCCAAGCTCCACCAACTTTTGGTTCTTTTTGCATCAGTTTAGAATGAAAATGTGCCGATTCTCCCTCTAATAATAAGTTCACTCCATTTACAATTCGCTCACTTCTTGCCAATAAGCTATAGGCATCATCACCTAAAGAGTACCATAAAGCTAATTTGGTTCTTAATCCATTTGCATCCCCACGATCATAAGATTTATCGCTTATTACTTTATCATTAATAGCAATTTCATGCAGTTTACTCACTTCATCTTTATTCAACATAGCTTTTACAAGCAAATAGCCATCTCTAACAAATTTGATTTTGTCTTCAGGGGTTAATTTTTTATAATCCATGTTTTTTATGCTTGAGTTGTTTTTATTTCTGGAATTAAACGAGTGAGGATAAAGTAGCCTATAATATAGGTACAGCCAACCATTATAAAAATGCTGCTATAGCCACCGGTAAATTCTAATATTCTTCCAGTAAGGATTGATAAAACTATTCCTCCGCTTACCGCTGATAATGTAGCCACACCCATTACAGTGCCTACTTCTTCTTTAGGGAAAATATCTGTAATTAATGCAAATATATTAGCGGTCCAACCGCAATGGGCTGCCGCACCCAAACCAATAAGAATAACGGCAGTCCAAAGTTGATCTGTAAAACCAACTGCGGAAAGAAGTAGTGCAAGTATTGCACAAACCAATAGCGCTAATTTTCTTGACGGATAAATCCCCTTACCTTTTTTAATAAGGTATGACGAGTAAGTTCCACCGGCAATACTTCCGGCATCAGCCATCAGATACACCACAATTAAAGGCCAGCCTAATGATGCGGTACTTACTGCCTTAGTTTCATTTAAAAATTTTGGAAGCCAGTAAAGTAAAAACCACCAAGTTGGGTCTGATATAAATCTTACCAAGCAAATAGTAAGCGTTTCTTTTTTAAAAACTACTTGTTTCCAACTTTTTTTTGAAGTAATGATAGGGGTAGAGATAGCTACTTCTGGGGTAGGTTTTTTGTAAATAAGCAGCCAAAATATCACCCAAATAAATCCTAAAGCCCCTGTCATTATAAAAGCCCATTGCCAGCCATAATTTAAAGCGATAAATGGGATAAGCAAGGGCGCAATTATAGCCCCAATATTAGAACCCGAATTAAAAAAACCAGTTGCAAATGCCCGTTGCGAGGCCGGAAATAATTCGGCAACTGTTTTTACACTAGCCGGAAAATTCACCGATTCCCCCACTCCTAAACCAAATCTAGCTACACTAAAACTAAAAGCACTCCGGCCAAAAGCATGAGCCATACCAGCCGCACTCCACAGCGTAACGGCAATTGCAAATATCCATTTAGTCCCAAATTTATCTAACAGTTTTCCGGTAAATACCACGCCCAAGCCATAAGATATTTGAAATGCAGTCACAATATAGCTGTACTCTACCTCGCTCCAGCTGTAAAGGTTTTGTAACTCAGGCGCTAAAATACTCAGCACATGCCTATCCAAATAATTAATGGTAGTACTAAAAAAAAGTAGGATGCATATTTTCCATCCATAAGATATCTTCATCATTTTATTTCAGAGGAATGAAAATCATCATTCCTATTCGCTTAGGTTATAGGGTTTAACGAAGCTAAAGTAAAAATGAGCGAGGTTTTAACTCC
>JBILPO010000194.1:0-4702 GCA_044373805.1 Pelobium sp. | reverse complement strand
AGGCTTAACTGGCATCAGTAATGAAATGGTAAAAAAAGCTCCTCCATTTAGAGAGGTGGCGCCTAAGATATTTTCCTTATTAGATCAAAAAATATTTGTAGCTCACAACGTAAACTTCGATTATTCATTTGTTCATCATCATTTAAAAAAAGAAGGTTTTAATCTTCAAAGTAAAAAGCTTTGTACGGTAAGGTTGGCCAGAAAAATTTTCCCGGGTTTACCATCTTATAGTTTAGGAAAGCTCACAAGAAATTTTAATATCTCAATTGCAAATAGGCATAGGGCAGGAGGAGACGCTTTTGCTACTGCAACTTTGTTTAAATTAATGCTTAAAGCAGATGAACACCAATACATTAAAGAAGCTTTAGCCATAGTAAGCAAAGAACAAGCTTTACCACCGTTTATTTCTAAAAGCGATATTGAGAAAATACCAAGGCAACCAGGAGTTTATTATTTTAAAAATAAAAAGGATAAAATTATTTATGTGGGGAAGGCAAAAAACCTTTATAAAAGAATACTAAGCCATTTTTCGAATAACAGTCCGCATAAAAATAAACAAGAGTTTTTAAGAGAAATTAGGAAAATATCACACCAAGTATGTGGAACAGAGTTGCAGGCTTTAATTCTAGAAAACATAGAAATTAAAAGACTTTGGCCAACACAGAATAAGGCATCTAAAACTCCAGAAAAAAGATTTGGTTTGTATGTTTACGAAGATCAAAAAGGTTACACTAGATTAGGTATTGGTAAGAAGGTTAAATTTATGACTCCTTTTTATCAATTCAACTCTTTAACAGATGGACATCTACTTGTACAGGATTTATGTCTTAGATTTAATCTTTGTCCAAAATTATGTGATATTCAAAAAAATAATGAAGCGTGTGTTGGTTTACAAAGCCAACAATGTTTTGGCGCTTGCGAAGCTTTAGAACCTGCAAAAGAATATAATTTAAGAGTAAACCAAGTTTTAGAAACATTAAGAGAGGAATTACCTTCCTATCTAATTATAGATAGCGGTAGAAACGGACTCGAAAAAAGTTGTATTTTAATGGATAAAGGCAGTTTTTTTGGTATGGGCTATTTGAATGAGGAACACATTCCAAACAATTTAGATGAAGCAAAATCCTTACTCACTCCATATCCATCCCATAAATATATCGAAAAATTGGTTTCTGAATTTGCAATACTTCATCCACATAAGCAAGTACACTTAAATGGTTAACGTGTATACAATAAGGTACGTTAATTTTTTTTAGTCCTGTTAAAAACACCAAAAGATTTAATTAGCTGCATTTTATGCTTTAAAGTTCATTTTGGCTCTATTTTAGTAGATTATGATGAGTAATAAATTCATAGTTTAAACTTATAATAAAATGAAAAAATTAATCTACATCGCATTTTCAATTTTCATGTTAGTTGGGTCAGTTAATGTTGCACAAGCTGCCGATGGTAAAGAACCAAAAGAATTAACAGAACAACAACAAGTTAAATTAAATCAAATTACTCAGAGAGTAGAAGAGATTAAAAAAATGGATAAAGCTAATTTAAGCCAAGCCGAAAAGCAAGATCTTAAAGCTGAGTTAACCACCATGAAAAAAGAAGCAAAAGCAATTTCTAATGGAGGTATTTATTTGTCTTTAACTGCTTTATTGGTAATCATCATCCTTTTATTAATACTTTAAGTTTATTCAACTGTAAATATCTGAATCCCTGATCTTCATTGATCAGGGATTTTTTTATGCTTAAAATTATTTAAAGATTTAAGTTAAACAGAATTGATTTTTTAAAGCAGTAAAATTTAATGCTTATAGCTTCTCAGATATTTTAGAAATATCGGCAGATATTTTGGTAATCATTTCTAACTGCTCTGTAATATTTGGGTCAGATTTATCCTCTGATAAGTGAATATGTAATTTAGTTTTATTTTCTTCACCCGCTTTATTATTCACCTTCTCAATAGCTTCTTCTAAGTAAAACCTAGTTTTTCTAATTAACTTTAATTGTGCCGAATTTATAGAAAATAGATTCTCTGCAAAACTTGCTGATAAATTAGCCAAGTAAGAAGAAAGAATGTGATTAAGCACTACAAATTTGTGAACCTCTTTAATTTGATGTTGTTTATTTTTAGGTTCATTCATCATTCTTTGAAAAGCTGCGGCAAGATTTGCGGTGTGAACATAAACTTCTTTTCTTGATAATTTATATTCTATAGGTGTAATTGGAAGTAAAGATTGCCTCAAAATAATATGTTCAAAATAGCTCAAATTGGCTTTTAGTATTTTAGAAAGATGAGTTTTTATTTGAAAAGATTCCCAGTGCGGAAATATGAGATAGCTAAATACAATTGCAATAAAAGAGCCTATTAAAGTATCAACAATTCGTTCGCTTGCTATTACAGTAGAGTTATCGGTATTATTAATAAAGCTAAAAAAAATGAGAATTAAAGGAGTCATGAAAATCACACTCACAATGTATTTTACTCTTATAAAGCTATAAGTGATAAGCATTGAAATCAGTAGAATGATGAATTTTGCCGTTTCATCATGAATAAAAGTTAAAATAATGGCTCCTAAAATTCCACCAATTAAAGTCCCTATTACCCGTTCATAATTTCTTTGCTTGGTATTACTGAAGCCTGGTTTCATAATTACCAAAATGGTAAGCAAAATCCAGTAGCTATGATCGCCTAAAGAAAAAAGTTTACCTACGAAAAAACCTATTAAACAAACAATAGCCAGTCTTAAAGAGAACTTAAAAACACCAGATTTTAGATTTAAATTATTCTTAAATATTTTAAAATCAAAGCTTTGATGATTCACAAATCTTGATAATTCTAAAGGCGTTGAAGTGCTTCTTAGATCTTTAGTCTCCTTTTCAAAATAGTTGTATATCACTTCGGTTCTGTTAAATATATTTCTAAGGTTAATTAATATTTTTTTTAAAATAAAGGTAGAAACTCCGGTTTTTTCAAACTCATCTAACTTCAATTTTAATTCATCTAAATCTTTAATAGAAATGGCGTGTCTTTGAGGCTTTTCTTGATGAATAAGGCAATAACCAATATAATCAACTTCAGTAGATAGTTTTTCTATAATGGCAGCAAACTGAGGCAAAATGCTTTCACCTTTATAGCGCTGTCTTATGGTTTCATAATCATTATGAGTAGCCATAGTTTGCTCAAAAAGATCAACCATATCAATAAAAATCATAATCATCAATCTGCCAGCATTGGTAGATTCGTTCATTAATTTTCTGGTCTTAAATAAGGCTTCTCTTACATTATCTAAAAGCTCATTTACTTTAACTTGCTGGTCTACTAAATCTTTAAAATTGTCTTCTACAGTAACATCATTGGTGTAAAACCTAGCTCTTAGTTTTAGGTATTTAGCAATTTCGCCAATACATTCACCTAAGGTTTGTTGCGCATAGCGGTAAGGCATAATAGTAGAAAACAAAGTACTTAGCAATAAATACCAAATGCCACCACCCAGAATTAAAAAAGAATGTTCAAATAATTTTAATGAAGTTCTATCAGGTCCTATGTTTAAAACCATAACAAGCAAAGCCGCAGTTCCTACAGATGCAGCTCTAACACCATATACGTTGAACATTGAAAACAAAAAGCATAGAGTAAATATTTCAATGGCCAATAAATAGACATTATGGTTTACTGATGCAGTGAGCAATGCTGTTAAAAATATGAAGATATTAGTGTAGATCATCCCGTTTTTACGGTGCAGCCAAGGTCCAGGACTATCAGCAATACTTACACATAATGCACCAAGAGAAAGCGTTATTCCGACTTCTAATAAATGAAATTGAAAAAATATTAAAGAGGGGAGAAGTGCGCCTAAGGTGATTTTAATACCATCAGAGAAATACTGGGTATAAACAAAGTTTTTAAAATCATCTAAGGGTTTTTTCATTATTAATTATTTCAATATAATATTTATTTAACTACATTGTAAGCAATAACCTTTTTTTTATGAAAAAAATTACCCTTTGTTTTTGTGCTCTTATTGTATTAACCTCAATTTTCTCATTTCACGTTAAAAAAAATGAAAAACAAGTATTGGTTTTTTCACTTACCAAAAAATTCCGTCATAAAAGTATCGAAAAAGGTATTGAAGCCATAAGAAAAATTGGTTTAGCACAAAAATTTTCAGTAGTTGCGACCGAAGATCCGAGCTATTTTAATGAAGAACAGTTAAAAAGATATAAAGCAGTTATTTTTTTAAGTCCAACAGGAGATAATTTATTTAATGATCAACAGAAAGAAGCTTTCAAAAATTATATCAACAGGGGAGGTGGTTTTGTTGGAATTCATGCCGCTACAGATTGTAATTACGAGTGGGAATGGTACGGTAAATTGGTAGGGGCCTACTTTCTAAAACATCCAAAAATACAGGAAGCAAAACTTGAGATTTTAGATAATAAACATCTATCTACCAAAGGTTTAAACAATCCTTGGATACGTACTGATGAGTGGTATAATTTTAAAAAAATGAATCCTGATGTAAAGGTCTTAATCAATTTAGATGAAAAAAGTTATACCGGTGGCACCATGGGCGAATCACACCCAATGGCTTGGTATCATAAATTTGATGGAGGAAAATCTTTTTATACAGGTTTAGGCCATACAGATGAATCTTATAAAGACACTTTGTTTTTAAAACACTTATCTGGGGGAATTGCCTACGTC
>JBILPO010000192.1:0-4717 GCA_044373805.1 Pelobium sp. | reverse complement strand
TTATTGCAACTATTATCCCATAAATTAGAATAGGATAACCCATCCAAGGGTTGTTTATTGGTTTAAAAATCTTAAGCTTATAGCTATGAATAAAAATAACTATCCACAGTAAAGTCAACACATTTAAGCCTAAATCTGCAAAAGATGGAAAGTAAAAGTTAGAGGCGTAAATATTGGGGTTAAATAATTCGAGGCTATACAAAGCTTCTGGAAAATGATATTTTAATCCCAGATACCTTAACAAGCAAAAAGTGGTAGCCAAAAATAATGCTGCCAAACCCGGATATCCATTATCTGCATAATACTTACAAATGCTATTAATTAACAGGCCTAAAATAATAAATCCTAATGCCCACATGGTAATTTCTATTTTACTGTAGGGCACATTATTGTTAATGATGCTTTTTTTGATAGAGAATAAATACCTACCCGAAATACTTTTAATATCAGCAACCGGGAAATCAGATAAATTGGCTATATCAACTGTTTTATCAATAATTAGATCTTGTTTAAAACCACTATTTAAATATCTGTTTTGATAAGGATAATTTGATTTTACAGGAATTAAGAAAACCACAAAAAAGTTATTTTCAGTTTTTTTAATCACTTCATACCAACCGTTTGGATATTCTATAAAGCTTGTCCCTTCTTTTAATCCCTGAACGTTGTTGGCATTAATAATTGCGTCTGACCAAAAATGAAGTTTATTGTTTTTATAGGTTTGGAAAAATATGTTCTTACTGGTAAAATATTGGATGGTTTTAATAGCTAATTCGGCATCTTTTTCTAAACTCTTTAGCTGGTTGTAGCCTTCAGCGCTGTTTAAAAAGTCATAAACCAATGATTCTTTAGCGCCTAATTCGGCTGTTATTTTATCAGCAACATCTATAAAGTTAACTAGCTTGGTTGCTGCCCATCTAGCGGTTAAAGACGTAGCAAATAACCCAAGAGTTACTAGAAATAAAAGCCAGCGAATTTTAGTTGCAGTTTTCAATCAAATCAATGCTAATTGGTAAATTTAATATAAAATAGAGGATAGTAAGCAAATAGATCTCCTAAAATCAAGCCAAAAAAAAACAGGACTAAATCCTGTTCTTTTAATTTTGATAGTTTGTTTAAACTGATGCGCTTGATGTTGGCATCGCTCGGTCTACTTTTTTAACTAAACCTTGTAAAACATTGCCTGGCCCTACTTCAATAAATTCGCTAGCCCCATCAGCCAGCATTCTTTGCATAGTTTGTGTCCATTTCACCGGTCCGGTTAATTGAGCAATTAAATTATGCTTAATACTAGCAACATCTAAATAAGGTTTTGCATCTATATTCTGATAAATTGGGCAAATAGGTTGCTTAATTTCGGTTGCTACAATTGCAGCTTCTAATTCAATTTTAGCCGCTTCCATTAAAGGAGAGTGAAAAGCTCCACCAACATTTAATTTTAATGCTCTTTTGGCACCTGCAGCTAATAATAATTCGCAAGCTCTATCAACTCCAGCTATGCTGCCAGAAATTACCAATTGCCCAGGGCAATTATAATTTGCAGGAACAACCACATCACTTACTCTTTGGCAAATATCTTCTACTGTAAAATCATCTAAACCCAAAATTGCAGCCATAGTAGAAGGTTGTATCTCGCAAGCTTTTTGCATTGCATTTGCCCTTTTGGCAACTAGCTTTAAACCGTCTTCAAAAGATAATGCTTGTGCCGCTACCAACGCAGAAAACTCTCCTAAAGAATGTCCGGCTACCATTGCAGGTTTAAAATGATCACCTAAAACCTTTGCTAATATTACCGAATGTAAAAAGATGGCAGGTTGGGTAACTTTTGTTTGCTTTAAATCTTCATCAGTGCCATTAAACATCATCTCCGTAATAGAGAATCCTAAAATCTCATTGGCTTTTTCAAATAATTCTTTGGCTAAGGCCGAGCTTTCATAAAGTTCTTTCCCCATGCCCACAAACTGAGCTCCTTGCCCCGGAAATACGTATGCTTTCATGTCTTAAAATTTAGTTTTTATCGCAATCTTAATTTTATAATTAAGCCAAATGGGCTGTAATTAATCTTAAAAATTCAGATCTGGTTTTATCATTTTCAAACTCACCTGTAAATGCAGATGTGGTGGTTACCGAATTTTGCTTTTGAATACCCCTCATGCTCATGCACATGTGTCTGCATTCAATTACAACAGCAACGCCAGCAGGCTTTAAGGTGTCTTGTATGCAGTCTCTAATTTCGTTGGTTAGCCTTTCTTGTACCTGTAATCTTCTGGCAAAAGCATCTACCACTCGTGGAAGTTTACTTAGCCCAACAATATGTCCGTTAGGAATATAGGCAATATGCGCTTTACCAAAAAATGGCAGCATATGGTGTTCACACATAGAATAAACTTCAATGTCTTTAACAATCACCATTTGGCTATAATCTTCTTTAAACATTGCAGATCTAAGAATTTCCGCCGCGTCTAAATCATAACCATGAGTAAGAAATTGGAGGGCTTTAGCGGCTCTTTCTGGTGTTTTTAAAAGACCTTCACGATGAGGGTTTTCGCCTATAGCAGTTAAAATCTTTCCGTAAGATTCAGAAATATCTTTAATAATGTCTTCATTAAAGCTGTCTGTTTTATGGTAGCCTATTTTTGTGTTTTTACTCATTTTTTTTATTTAATCGCCAAAATATTCTACATAATTATTGGCTGTTTCATATAACTTTATGCAATGTAAGGCTGCTCCTTTAGCAATAATATGAGGAGCTAATTGTTTCCAAATTTCTATAGCTAATACCTCAGTAGAAGCCATTTTTCCTTTCATAAAATCTACATCTAAATTTAGATTTCTATGATCAAGCTTATCCACCACTTCTGTGATGATGATATCTTTTAATTCTTTTAGATCAACAACAAAGCCAGTTTCGGGATTAATTTCTCCTTTTATAGTAACAAAAAGATCATAATTATGGCCATGCCAATTGGCATTTGCACATCTTCCAAAAACTTCTTCGTTTTTCTCTTTACTCCAATCTTCACGATACAGCTTATGGGCTGCATTAAAATGCTCTTTTCTTGTGATATAAATCATTTTAACCAAATAAAGTGCAAATATAAACAAAGGATTTACATGGATAGGGAACTCTTTCATTCATTGTGCTTAAATTTGTCTATGAAAATTCTTTTAGTTGCTGCTACCTATCAAGAAATTGAGGCTTTTATAAAACACCACACCTCTAATTTTAATGCCGATGAATGGTTAAAAATTAATACCCATGAGGTTAAGATTTTAATTACCGGAGTAGGAATGGTGGCCACGGCCTTTGCTTTAGGTAATGAATTTGCGAAAAACAGTTATGATTTAGCTCTAAATGTAGGCGTTGCTGGTAGCTTTTACAGAAACATAAAAATTGGCCAACTGGTAGAAGTCAGAGAAGATATATTATCTGAATTAGGAGCCGAAGATGACGAAGAATTTATCAGTTTAGACCAATTAGAGATGGGCGAAGTAGAATTTAGAGCTTCCGAAAAACATCATATTAAAGAAGATTTAAGAAAAGTAACTGCAATTACCGTAAATATGGTGCATGGTAATGAAGAAAGCATTGAGGAAATTAGAGAAAGAATAAACCCCACCATAGAAACCATGGAAGGTGCAGCTTTTTTTTATGCCTGTGAAGAAGCAAATGTAGCGGCACTTCAAGTAAGAGCCATTTCAAACTATGTAGAAAAGAGAAATAAAGAAAACTGGAACATGCCCTTAGCTGTTAAAAACCTTAACAACTGGTTAACAGAAGATCTAAAAAATTTAAAATAATTTAGCATGAAACTCACGCTTGGTTTTTCTCCCTGCCCAAATGATACTTTTATTTTTGATGCCCTTATTCATCACAAAATAGACACCGAAGGGCTAGATTTTGAAGTTTCATTTTCTGACGTAGAAACGTTAAATCAAAAAGCCTTTAAAACCGAATTAGACATCACAAAGTTAAGCTATCATGCTTATGCATACGCTATCCAAAACTATGTTTTACTTGATGCAGGTAGTGCTTTAGGTTTTGGTGTTGGGCCTATGCTTATCTGTAAAAAGGAACAAGATTTAAATAATCCAAATTTAATAGTGGGTATCCCTGGTAAATATACAACGGCTAATTTTTTATTGAGTTTAGCCTATCCTCAGTTAAAAAATAAGCAGGAAATGGTTTTTTCTGATATTGAGCAAAAGCTTTTAAATGAGGAAATAGACCTAGGCCTTATCATTCATGAAAACAGGTTTACCTATCAGAATAAGGGTTTACAAAAAGTACAAGATTTAGGCGAATATTGGGAGAATGAGACAAAAAGTGCTATTCCCTTGGGCGGGATTGTGATTAAACGTAGCTTGCCCGAAGAAATCAAACAAAAAGTAAATAGATTGATTAGAAAATCTGTCGAATTTGCATTTGAAAATCCAGCATCGGCTTTGCCATTTATAAAATCTTACGCCCAAGAAATGGATGAAAAGGTGATGTATCAGCATATTGACCTTTATGTCAATAAATATTCTGTAGATTTAGGTGTCGAAGGAAAAAAAGCTATCAGCACCTTATTTGAACAAGCTTTTATCAAAGGAATTATCAAAAAAGTGGATCAAAATTTGTTCTTAAACCCGTAAATAAAAAATCATGGAAAATAACAGTAGAAGAAAATTTATTCAAAAAACTTTAACTGCTACAGCGGCAATTACAGTTGGC
>JBILPO010000191.1:0-4725 GCA_044373805.1 Pelobium sp. | reverse complement strand
GGTACTTATCGATATGTTTCACTTATTGATGATGAATTTGCCTACAATGTGCCTACTTATATAATTACAATTGATGATGGGCTCAACTATAATGATTTTGCATATGATATTCCTCAATTTCTTAATAACGTTAAATATAAAATTCAGTTATCAGATGATGATTATAACTCAATAACATTTGAGAGTCCACAAGTATCAGTGACACCACCAATAGAAAATAATCAGTGTCTAAACAGAGAATTAAGAGTGAAGGATGGTAGATGGACTTTGATAAGGAATGGTTATGGTTTATTTGAAGGTGCAATAGAATTTGCAGTTGCTTTTGCCGCTGATTTAAACTCTGTTGTTAACCCAAATGGAAATGTTAATTCTAATCCATTAATAGATTTAAAAACTCAGGCATGGACATACAAAAAACTTAAAAGAAAAACTGTCAAAAAAATGATTAATGATGAAAATGAATATGTAAACTTTAATATGAATGTAAGCCCATGGTGTCCTGGAAATCCAAATAAAATGTTATTTCTATATGAATGGGATAAACAAACGGTTTTTTCTTCGGGAGCTAAGGAGTTTTCTGATGGTGCAGCTGCTGCACTAGGACTTATTGGTAACGAAGCTACAAAAGCCGCAATTGCAGCTGTCCCTTTAGCACCAATAATTAAAGTGGTATTAGAAGGGTCTTCAATCTCAAGAATTGAACACTACAGTATTCTTGGATCAAATGAGGTTTATCAAAACCAAAGAATTGGTACAGCAGCTTCAAATTATCCAAACGGTTTATTTAGAGAATTTAGAGCTTATGGTAGCTCCTCTGTATTTGTAACTTTAGTTATTGATTAAACATTTTATACCCCTGATAAAATATCAGGGGTATATTATTAAACTCTAACCAAATATGAAATTCTTAGTTAATTTTTCAATTCTTTTTATCTTAAATTCTTATGCTTTTGCACAACGAGATAGCATTTACAAACCAACAAATGGAAAATTTCAGATAACCACAAGTACTGGTCTAGCTGCAGATTTATTTTATGCTAATATCTTAGGTCCATCAGGTTTAAACAACGACCCACCACCATCATACCCCGATAAAAAACAATCAAAAGTAACTTTCGGTTTAATTTCTAGAGCCGAGGTTATATTTCAAGCTACTCAAATATCTGCTTTTTCACTTTCATTTAGTCAAGTCTCATGGAGAAGCTTGTATGGCAAAAATAACGACCCTTTAGAAGTTTGGAAATCTTTTAAAAGGTATAACAAGCGACTACAATTTGCAGCTAATTATTATAGAAAATTTAGACTTAATGAAAGAAACAATTTAAATGTAGGTTTGGGTTTTATGGTACAAGGGCAGCAGTTTAATAACAACGGTTATATTTTTGAAAACGGTTACATTCAATTCCCTCCTGATGATAATAAACTGTTTTGGGATCCTGGTTTAGCGGTTAACTTTAATTATTTATATCGTGTGAATAAAAACTTAAGCTTGGGTGCAACACTTTATACCCCTTATACATTTCAAATAGGAATTGAAAGCGCAGCACTAATGACAAATGTTGTATTAGACTTAAAAAACCTTTTTAAACAGGATAAAAAATAATATAATGAAAAAATATCTTTCAGTTTTATTCTTTCTAATAATTTTATATTTAGACGGATTTTCTCAAAAAAAATGGGAGTTTGGTGTTAAAGTAGCGGCCCAACACATGACAACTAAATTATATGAATTTACAGATCCCTTCCCTCTTTATGATAAAGATTTTGGTGAAGATTCTCGTCAATTTTATGGTAGTACCTTATTTTTTGTTGGATATAACATTGGTGCGTTTACAAACTATAATATATTAGAAAATGGAAGAGTTAAATTAACCTCTGAAATCATATTAAATACTAAGGGTTATGTTCAAAAAGCACTAGGTGATTCTCCTGAGTTTAAAATCAGCAAAATTTATCTAGAAATTCCAATAAGCATAAAATTACAGCCCTTTTATAATGCAGGAGTGTTTTTAGAACCTGGTATTTACCAAGCTTTTAACTTATCGGGAAAAACAAATTTCCCTGATACAGATACAAATAGTAGTGAGTTTGAAAAAAGAAGAGCTAGAGCCAATGCTAGGGAAACCAATTTATTTGGTTTCAAAATTGGGGCTGGATATGAATTTAAAAAATTAGATGTACGGGTTGCTTTCCAAAGTGATAAGCAATATGATTATGTACAATTGGGCCTAGGCTATAAACTTAGTAAATAGTGAGAAAAATTATCTTGTTTGCATTTTTTATTTTAAGTGGCTTCATCCTTAAAGCTCAAGATGAAACAAAAAAAATCAGTACCCAATTTATTGGCGGCTTAGCCAAGCTTAATCATCTTGGAATAAATAATGCGCTCCAAACTGGTTTTTCTTTAGAAATTCAAACTAAAAAATGGCTTCTTTATAACATTGGTTACCAATACATTTTAGGAGCAAGTATAAAAGCAGATGATTTAAATTTTTTGAGTAAAACTTTTAACTACAACAGCCATGTGCAACAAAGCCAATTTAACGGTCTTGTAGGAGTTAACATTTTGAACTATAAAAAAATAGGGATTAATGTACACACTGGCTTAAGTTTAAATTTTTTAAAACAAAGTTTTGTAAATAACATATACCTAAAAGAGATAGTTCCTAGTTGGCCTTTACAATTGGTTAGTGAGAGTACTTTTGAAAAGAAATTTCAAGTGGGCATTACTTCAGAAATATCAACGATAATTAATTTAGGCAAATTTAGCCCGGGCATTAATTTACAATATCAGTTTCAAAAAGAATTTCAGTTTTTTTCGCCATCAATATTTTTAAACTATAAACTATGAGAGTATTAATCATACTAATTTGTGCATGGTTTATTACATTTAATAGCTATGCGCAAAAGCAGCAATCCTTACATGTTGGTATTCATTATTTTGAGATAGAAGACGCAAAGTTTGCTCTTGATTTTATTAATATTGGCTATCAAAAAGAATTATCAAAAAGATTTATTTGGGATACCAGCCTTGGCTTTATTAGTTATAGCAGGGAAGAAAAATCAATACTTATACGAAACAACGATCCTAATATCGATCAGTCGAAGAATTTTTTTACTGATATTAACCAAACATCCATTCTAGCATTTAACAGTAGAATTGGTTATTCTTTTGTGAAAAAGCCTAAAAAGAAAATAGGATTAGCTGTTGGTTTAACTACAGTTTACGCAATAGAGAATAGATATATGGGTGGTAATTCTTTTTACAACCCTAACACAGGTTTTTTATCATCAACAAGTTATGTCACTTATGATAAAAACTTTGATATTGGTTGGACACCAAAATTATATTATGAACGAAAAATAAATTCAAATTTCAGCATTGAAGGTGCTGCCGAGATATATTTTCATTTAAGGAATGAAGTTGCTTATATCTATGCCTTGGGATTGAGATTGAATTATAATTTAAAACCCAATAAAGCTGACAAAGTAAAGAGAGAAATTCAATAGAGATAAATGATAAATTAACAAAAAAGGAGACCTAAAAAATCTCTTTTTTTGTTTTAGAAAAATAAGGCATACCTGATGATTATATTTAAGTTCAATTAAATATACTTGAATTCCGGTAAGCTAATTTGATAAGGTTATTTGATTTCCATTTGCTTGCCTTTCCCATAAAGCTTATGCATCACCAATACATGAGGAAGCGTAATTAAGGAGAGCAAAATAAAAGATTGCCCAATATTAAAACTAAAAAAATACACATAAAAGGCAAAACCTAATAAAGATATTAAGCTAAATGGAAGCATGGCTAAAAAGAAGTCAATTGTTTTCTTTTTGTAAAAGGTGGTATAAAAATTTACTTGGTGTTGGGTAGATTGTAAAGCATGCCAAAGGCAAAAAACCACAATAAAACCAAAGAGTAAAGGGGTGAAAAAGTACCAAAGACTAACTAAAATAAGCTGCAAAAAGTATTTTAAAAAATATTGTTTTTGGTAAATAAAAATACTTCCTAAATACGTTAAGGCTAAAACCATCAAACTCATCATTTGCCAAACGTTTAGTTTTTCCAATTTAAATTCAAAAATTAATTCGTTAAAATTACCTCTACCAATCATTGATTTAAAAATGAGTAAGGCTTCTTCAAAATGTAAAACAACAGGGAAAGCCAACAATAAAATTCCCCATAAAATGGAGGGTAAATACCAAACTTTCTCGTTCTCAAAATTTGATTGCCCAAAATGATGGAAAGAAACAATAAAAAACAATAGCAGGGCAGCCAAAGGCAAAAAATACCAAAGCACAACGTATAAACCTATTATTCCCAAATAGATAGCCAAAAACTTAAGCATCCCAAACCAAGTTTGATCTTCTCGGTACAAATGATCATTAGCGCCATGAGGAATGCCCAATAAACACAATAAAATACCTGCAGAAATGGCTTGTAAATTGGCGCCAAAGTCAATAAAAAACAAAAGCATAAGTAATGTTAACTGCAAAATCATTTGTACAGTAAATAATTTAGAGTTAATGTAGGACATAGCTTATTTGAAAATGTATTTACCTAAAGACTTTAGAAAAAGAAAGATAGGTAATTTAGAGAAAATGCTTATTTCTTCCCAAATAGTAGTTTCCTCGTCTAAAAATTTTAAAATTTTTGGGTTAGGTTGTGTTTTAAAAAGAGTTTCGAATACTTCTTTTCCTCTTTCTCCTTCAGATGCTAAA
>JBILPO010000190.1:0-4738 GCA_044373805.1 Pelobium sp. | reverse complement strand
AGCAACTTAAACCCTAAACCTTCCACCTTCTACCGCCACGTTTATTTCTTAATATTTTCATTTTATTTAAGGTTTAAGGTTTTTTGATTCGTTTTGCAAGCACCTTAAACCCTCCACCTTTCACCTTTTACCTTCCACTTTCCACCTTCCACCTTATTTATATTTCTTGCGCTTGTTTAATGGCATTTCTTAAAGCTGCAATTTTATGGTTTACCTCATTCATTTCCATCTCTGGGTCAGAATCTGCTACAATGCCGGCTCCAGCTTGGTAATGTAGTTTGTTGCTTTTACTGAGGAAAGACCTGATCATGATGGCATGATTAAAATCTCCGTTGAAACCCATAAAACCTATGGCGCCGCTATAAAAACTACGTTTATCTTTTTCATACAAATCAATCAGTTCCATTGCCCGGTATTTTGGCGCACCACTTAAAGTGCCAGCCGGGAAAGTATCAGCCACTATTTTAAAAGGATTTACACCTTCTTTTATTTGCCCGCTAACTTTAGAAACCAAATGAATTAAATGAGAATAAAACTGAACCTCTTTGTAGGCTTTTACCTCTACGTTTTGGCAATGTCTGCTCAAATCATTTCGGGCTAAATCAACCAACATCACATGTTCTGCAGATTCTTTAGGGTCTTGCTCTAATTTTTCGGCCAGTAGTTTATCCTGAATATCATTGCCAGATCTTTTAAAAGTACCTGCTATAGGATAAATGGTAGCGGTATTGTTTTTAATAGTTAATTGAGCTTCGGGCGAAGACCCAAATATTTTAAAACTGCCGTAATCAAAATAGAACAGGTAAGGAGATGGGTTAATAGATCTTAAAGCTCGGTAAACATTAAACTCATCGCCGGTAAAGGAAGTTTGAAAGGCTCTAGAAGGTACAATTTGAAAAACATCACCACGGTAAATGTGTTTTTTCATTTGCACTACTATTTGCTTAAAATCCTCGTCGCTTAAATTTGAGCTTTCTTCTCCTTTCACTTTAAAATGATATTCGGGGAAGTTTTTGTTTTGAATAAGGTATTCTATTTTTTCTAAACCATTGCTTTCGCCTTCAAAATCACTTTCATTTTTAACAATGTATAATTCGTTTTTAAAGTGATCTATAGCTATAATGTATCTGTAAACATGGTATTGAAAAGTAGGGATTGCTCTTTCAGTATCATAAGAAGTTTTTAGCTTAATATCTTCAAAATATTCTACGGCTTCATGTGTAAAATAGCCAAATAAACCATCGGCAATAAATTTAAGATTGGCATCTGCATCGCTTTCAAAGCTTTTTCTAAAAGCACTTACTTCTTCGGTTAAATCAAAACTTCCTGGCTGTAAGGTTTCTGTGCTATCATCTGGGTAAGTTTTTGTTAATGTGTGCTTATCTAATACAATACTGGCAATGGCATCACAACAAACGTAACTCATGCTGTTTTCTCGACTATGGTAATCAGAGCTTTCTAATAATAAGCTGTTGGGGAAAACATCGCGTAAACGCAAATAAATACTTACCGGTGTAGTGGTATCCGCCAGTAGTTTTTTGAAGCGTACTTTTAAACTAAATTTTTTCATGTGGTTTTATTATATTCCTCAACCTAAAACAAAAAAACCCGACGGTTGAATGTCGGGTTCGTTATTTGTTTAGGTTTGATTTAAATTCTTTTTATGATACAAATAGGATTACCGAGGCTACAATTTTGTTGTGCCACCACCATTTTTTTGTATTTGTTTGATTGTTCATCGCTAGCAAAATTAAAAAGAAAATTGACTTTGAAAATATTTTTATCAAATAAATTTAAGCAAACTTTTTTTACATATTCCACCATGGGTTTCTATCCTTCATGGTAAAAATTGCTAAAAGTACAATTACCAACCCTAAAGTGTAAAAAACATAAATTGCTTTGTGCTTTGCTTTTGCTTCTATAGCTTTTTTAGATTTTGAATAACCAACGGTCACTAAAGCGATAGATAAAATCATCATGCTAATATGCTCTACATTCCAATACCTGTAAGTAGGCTCACTCATTTTAGAGAAATCTACATTTGGACTCAAAAAGTATAGCACCAATCCAATAACCAGTTGAAGGTGGCAACTGATGAGGGCAAAAAGGTTTACTTTTTTATTTGCAGGCGTATAGGGCTTGCTGCCAGCTGTAACAGCTTGCAAAATTGATAATAAAACCAATATTAAGACTACATATCTTAATATAGAATGAAGGTGTAATAATCCTGTATACATATGTTTTTTTTGGCAAATATAAAATAAAAAAGATGGAGTGTAACCTACTCAACTTCGAATGTAAATGGACGATAGATTTTGAAAGGGAACAAAAAATTTACATTGTAGCTTAATCTTTAGCTTAAAAACTGTTTAGATTTAGATTCTAAACTTTTTTGTATGAAAAAAACACTATTACTCTTATGTTCATTGTTGATTGCATTTGTGGCTAAATCGCAGGAAACGTATCCTGTAAACGGATCAGGCGACATCAGGTCGGGACAATTTGCCTTTATAAACGCAAATATTGTTCTCAATGCCGATCAAACCATAACCAACGGCGTTTTATTAATTAAAGGTCAAAAAATTGAAAACGTGGGTTCTGGTATTGCGGTTCCTAAAGGTTACGTGGTGATTGATTTAAAAGGGAAATATATTTATCCTTCATTAATAGACGCATTTTCTAGTTATGGTTTGCCCGAAACTCCTCGTCAGAGTTTTGGATTTAGAACCGCTTCGCCTGTTTTTACCTCCACCAAAGAAGGTGCTTACGGCTGGAACGAATCTATCAGGCCAGAAATACATGCTAAAACACTATTTAAAATAGATGCTAAAAAAGCAGAAGATTTAAAGAAAAGCGGATTTGGCGCTGTAAACGCTGTAATTAGAGATGGTATTGCTAGGGGAACTTCTGTGGCAGTTTCCTTAAATGACGAAACTAATAGTGCCGCAGTTTTAAACGATGCTTCGGCAGCTAATTATTCTTTTAGTAAAGGATCAGCCAAAACAGATTACCCTAGTTCTTTAATGGGTTCTATTTCTTTATTGAGACAAACCTATTTTGATGCGCAATGGTATAAAAATCAGAAAAAAGAATATAATATTTCTTTAGACGAGTTTAACAAGAACCAAAGTCTTTCACAGCTTTTTGATGCCGACAATTGGGAAGATGTACTAAGAGCAGATAAAATTGGTGATGAATTTGGTAAACAATACATATTTAAATCTGGCGGAGATGAATACAAAAGAATAGCTGATTTAAAAGCGACTAATGCCAGTTTTATTATTCCAATAAACTTTCCTAAAGCGTATGATGTAGAAGACCCAGCGGATGCTAAAAATGTAACTTTTGCTCAAATGAAAAATTGGGAATTAGCGCCTACTAATCCAGCTGCTTTAGAAAAAGCGGGAATTAATTTCGCAATAACCGCTACAGATTTAGAAAGTCCCAGAGATTTTTGGACTAACTTAAGATTAGCGATAGATAATGGTTTAACTGAAAAACAAGCTTTAAAATCCTTAACAGAAATACCCGCTAAACTTTTAGGAATTAATGATAAAGTAGGCAGCTTAACCAAAGGCAAAGAAGCTAACTTTTTAATCACATCAGATAATTTATTCAAAAAAGACAATATCATTTTTGAAAACTGGGTACAAGGCAAACAATTTATAGTAGCCCAAAAAGATGTTAAAGATTTACGAGGCGATTATAATTTAATTATTGCTGGCGTGGGTAATTTAACCATGAAAGTAGCGGGTGCAGCCGGCGCCTATGATGTTAATATAGAAAGAACTGGTGCAGATAGCGTAAAAGCAAAAGCCAATTTTAATAGAAATGGAGATTTGCTTACCATTATTTTTGATCTCAAGAAAAGTCCAAAAGGCGACATTCGTCTTTCTGGTTACTTAGATAAATTAAATCCAATCACTTTTAAAGGAGATGCGGTTACTTCTGATGGAAATGTAAGCCAGTGGACGGCCACCCACACCGCTCCTTTTAAAGAAAGAGGAAAAAAGGAAGAAGCCAAAGCTACTTTAAGCGTTGGTGAAGTAGTTTATCCTTTTGTTGCTTATGGTGCAAAAGAATTACCTAAACAAGAAACTGTTTTATTTAAAAACGCTACCGTATGGACTAATGAAAAAGACGGTATCATGCCAAATACCGATGTTTTAATTGAAAACGGCAAAATTAAATCTATCGGAAAAAATTTAGCAGCCGGAAGCGCAAAAGTAATTGATGCAACAGGTAAACACTTAACGCCGGGCATCATAGATGAGCATTCTCATATTGCTATTGCAAGAGGGGTTAACGAAGGCACACAAGCCGTAACTTCTGAAGTAACTATTGCTGATGTGGTAGAATCAGAAGATGTAAATATTTACCGTCAGTTAGCTGGGGGCGTTACGTCATCTCATTTATTACATGGTTCGGCAAACCCAATTGGTGGGCAGTCTCAATTAATAAAATTACGTTGGGGACAAAACCCAGAAGGCTTAAAATTTGGAGGAAATGAAGGCTTTATTAAGTTTGCGTTGGGCGAAAACGTAAAACAAAGTAATACCGGAGATTTTAATACCATCCGTTTTCCACAAACCAGAATGGGCGTTGAACAAGTTTTTGTTGACGCTTTTACTAGAGCCAAAGAATATAGAATAGCTTGGGCGGGTTATAATGGCGCAAAAAATAAATCAGGTTTAACCTCACCAAGAAGAGATTTAGAATTAGATGCTTTAGTAGAAAT
>JBILPO010000189.1:0-4744 GCA_044373805.1 Pelobium sp. | reverse complement strand
ATGAATTTAGAACGCCACTCTTTATAATTAGAACCACTATAGAACTTTGCGATTTACTTCTAGAAAAGGAAATATCTAAAGTAGATTCAAAAAATTTAAGGCAAGTTCAAAAAAAATTAAATAGTATCCTTGTCGATGTAGATAAGATAACAGATTTAATGTCTGATATCTTAACCTTAGGAAAAGTTGAAGCAAAAAAGGTAAATTTTTATCCTGTTGAAACTACCCTTCAATTTTTTGTGGAAGACTATTTCAAGAATAGCTTTAAAAGAATATTAGGGAATAACCCACTTAATTTTAATTTTGATCTTAAGCCTGCTAAAGTTTCTATTGATCTCAAATTAATGACTCAGGTTTTAGAGAATATAATGAGTAATGCCATTAAATACTCACCAAAAAAATCGCCTATTAATATTAGTATAATTAATAGTGTAGATCATGTTATTTTAGAAATTAAAGATTTTGGGTTGGGGATATCCGAATTGGAAATGCCATTTTTATTTGAATCGTTTTTTAGATCAAAGAATACGTCCGATATTCCAGGTACTGGTTTAGGGATGACTATTATTAAACTTTTTGTAGAAACGAATAAAGGAGCTTTAACAGTAGAAAGTCAGCTAAATGAAGGAACAGCAATTAGGATCTCACTCCCCATCATCAAAAACGATTAAATTTAGTATTTTAAGTAGATTTAATTTTAATACAAAGGTGATAGATTGTGAAGATATTGCTATAAATACCAGTAAAATGGGAATTCAATTATTTGTTGGCGATATTGGTGATTGTTCCTTAAAAAGGCCATTTATAAACGGTTAGAATTTTTAAGAACCCAACATTTCGTTAAAAGTGATTGACTAATCTGAGTTTTGATTAACCATAAACGCTAAAAGAACTCTTCTGGGTCTTCATTTGGCAATATAGGTTCATCCTCAAGCTCAATAGAATAATCATCAGAATTTTCAGATTCGTCTTCATTGATGGGTCCATCTTCAGACCCGTTATTTATAATTTCTTCGTCTATATTGATAATTTTTTCATCATCAACAAGGTTTTTTTTATTTTTTGGATCTTTCATAACTAGGTTTTAATAAGCTAAGCAAGAAGCTTACCAATATTATTTAGCTTCATAGTTTTTTAACAACTCGTAATAAAAGCCAATTCCTTTTTTAAAGTCCTCAATTTTTATTCGCTCGTTTACCCCATGAAAGCCTTCGGGATCTGGAAAAGGGATGAATCTAAAAACCTGCGAAGTCAATTCTCCAAAATATCTTCCGTCGCTAGCACCTAAAGCTAAATAAGGAGCCACAATCATTCCTTTTTTTAGGGTGCTAATTGTTTTTTGAAGATATTGAAAGGACTCATCATTTACATTGGCCACTTGGTTTGGTTCATTTCCTTCTCCTTTAGTGGTGATTTGGATACGGTCATCAGCAATTACTTTCTTTACATAAGCAATCACTTCTTTTTGTGTAGTGCCAGGTTGTGTTCTAAAGTTAACAGTAGCTTGTGCTTCACCCGGAATGATGTTTTCTTTTACTCCAGCATTAAATAGGGTAGTAGCCATTGAAGTTCTTATCGTTGCATTACCAGCAGCAGTTTTACTGTAGGTATTGGCAATAATAGGATTAAAAAGCCATCTATTAGCCATGGCCATTTTGGTTACAAAAGGCATTTCTGGTCCAACATAATCTAAAAAGTTTTGTACCGTGGTCCCAAATTCTACCGGAAAAGGATTTTCTTTTAATTTTACCACCGCTTTTGCCATTTCATCAATAGCGGTTTCTTTTTCGGGCATAGAAGAATGGCTTCCCGGGATGTTGATCTTCAAGGTAAGCGTTTGATATCCTTTCTCTGCAATTCCAACTACCGAAGCTGTTTTTGTTAATCCCGGGACTTTATATTCTGTGATAATTCCTCCTTCATCCAAAACAAAAGCCGGACTTATCTTTCGGTCTTTAAATAATTGCGCCATTGGTTTGGCTCCTTTTATTCCGGAAGCTTCTTCATCATGTCCAAAAACTAAATAAATATCGGCTTGGGGCATAAAACCTTGTTTTAATAAGAGTTCTACACTTTCTAAAATAGCAATTAAACTGCCTTTATCATCAATAGCACCTCGGCCATAAACCATGCTGTCTTTTATAGCACCAGAAAAAGGCGCAACATCCCATTTGTTTAAAGTCGCTTCTTCAGCTGGTACTACATCTTGGTGAGCCATTAAAATAATGGGGTTGGCTTTCGCCGATTTACCTTTCCAATGCAGAATCAAACCTAATTTATTCACTCGCTCTAAGCCTAATTGAGCAAATGTGAGCGGATAAGTTTGAGTCAGGAATTGTTGAAATCCTATAAAAGCACTGCTATCCATTAGCGCAGCATCATCATATGAAATAGTTTTAAACTGAATGGCTTTTTGTAAATGAAGCACACAAGAATCACTTAGATTTAAACTTTTGGCCTCAGAAACAGCAATTTGCATACTTTTAAAAGTAAAAGTTCTGAAAAGAACAATCCCAATAAGGAGTAAAAGAATAATACCTAAATATTTAAAAAACTTCTTCATCGTGATTTTTAATATTGTTCTATGGGTGATTTAAATTAACAAAATTATTTAAATAAACTTCTTACCGCTATCAATCTTTTCTGATAATAAGAGTTTAACGAAGAAATGGTTACGCCTTTTACTTTGCCTGAGGTAGCATAAATAAATTCTGTTGGCAACCCTTTTTCTGAGGTAATAATCCCTATGTATCCAATTACTTTTTTCGTACTATCTGATTTGGAGAATAGAATTAAATCTCCGGCTGATGCTTCGGTTAAAGAGATGAGTTTCCCAACGTTACTAAAACTTGCAGTAGAGTTAGGCACCACTACTCCAAAATGATTAAAAACATAGCTGATAAAACCTGCATTATCAAAACCTATTTTTGGATCTTTTCCTCCATACACATAAGGTGTTTTAAGTAGCGTTTTAGCAAAAGCAACTAAAGCCAAAGCATTGGTTTTAGGTATAATAACTGGAGTTTTTAGAGGAATAGAATCTGCTTTTTTAATAATAGTATCAACGGCAACAGTATTTACCACTGTGTCTTCAATAATGATTGCCATTTGTGCTGTATCTAAAATGGTTTGTTTAGCGGCAATCACGTTAGATTTTTTTTGGCTTTCATTGCAAGAAATTAATAAAGTAAAGATTAATCCTGCAAAGGCAATTTTTTTGATCAAGCTAAATATCATAGGTTTATTTCATGTTACTATAAGCTAATAAATGCTTTAAACATAAATTTACAATTCATTATGCATTTCAACGCATCTAATTTCTAATATTATGATGTAGGGCTTATTAAATTTTTATATTTGCCCATGCAAGAGAAAATCCTGATCCTCGATTTTGGCTCACAATACACCCAACTTATTGCCAGAAGGGTGCGAGAACTAAATGTTTATTGTGAAATTCATCCATTCAATAAAATTCCAGAAATAGACAGTTTTACTAAAGGTGTAATTTTATCGGGTAGTCCCGCTTCCGTTCGTCAGGCAGATGCACCACAGGTAGATTTTAACCAGTTTCACGGAAAATTACCTTTATTAGGTGTTTGCTATGGCGCACAATATATTGCCCAACACTCTGGTGGTAATGTTACTCCATCAGAAATTAGAGAATACGGAAGAGCAAACCTAGAGTATATTCATGTCAGTAATCCGTTAATGAATGAATTGCCTGTACGTTCACAAGTTTGGATGTCTCATGGCGATACCATTAAAGAAATTCCAGATCATTTTGAAATTATAGCCAGTACCGATACCGTAAAAGTGGCAGCCTATCAAATTAAAGGAACGCAAACTTACGGCATTCAATTTCATCCAGAAGTTACCCATTCAACAGATGGAAAGCAGCTTTTACAAAACTTTTTGATAGATATTTGTGGTTGCTCACAAGATTGGACTCCTTTTGCTTTCGCTGATACCTCTATACAGGAATTAAAAGATCAATTAAAAGACGATAAAGTTGTTTTGGGTTTATCTGGTGGAGTAGATTCTTCTGTTGCTGCCCTACTTTTACACCAAGCAGTAGGTAAAAATTTGCATTGTATTTTTGTAGATAATGGTTTGTTAAGAAAAAACGAATTTGAATCTGTTTTACATTCTTACCAAGATTTAGGTTTAAACGTTAAGGGAATAGATGCCAAGCAAAGATTTTATGATGCTTTGCAGGGCTTATCAGATCCAGAACTTAAAAGAAAAGCAATTGGCAGGGTTTTTATAGAAGTATTTGATGATGAAGCTCACAAGATTTCTGATGTAAAATGGTTAGCGCAAGGCACTATTTATCCGGATGTGATCGAATCAGTTTCGGTAAACGGCGGTCCTTCTGCAACTATTAAATCGCATCATAATGTAGGTGGTTTGCCCGATTTTATGAAGCTTAAAATTGTAGAACCTCTTAAATCTTTATTTAAAGATGAGGTGAGACGAGTAGGGAAGGCTTTAGGTTTGCCCGATGATATTTTAGGCCGACATCCTTTTCCTGGTCCGGGTTTGGCCATTAGAATTTTAGGCGATATCACTCCAGAGAAAGTAGCTATTTTACAAGAAGCAGATTATATCTACATCAAGAATTTAAAAGATGCAGGTTGGTATGATAAAGTTTGGCAAGCCGGAGCAATTTACTTGCCTATACAATCCGTAGGGGTAATGGGTGATGAGCGTACTTATGAAAATGTAGTAGCATTAAGGGCAGTAA
>JBILPO010000188.1:0-4746 GCA_044373805.1 Pelobium sp. | reverse complement strand
GACCCGAATTTACAGACAGTGGACGAGAGTTTTTAGACTATTTTGATGGCTCTTATTTAGAGATTTTTGAACCGTCGCTTACAAGTAAGACTTACGAAACTTACTTAGCTGCCGGAATAGATGCCGTACAAAAAACAGCTAAAGAAGGTAAAGTGATAGCCATGACTTTAGGCGTCTCTGATGGAAGTAGTGGTGATGGTTTAGACCCTATCTTTGGTAACTTAACACTAACCGGTGAAGCATTAACTAAACGTGTGGATTATCTTTTAGCGCTATTTTTGATATGTGCAGAAAAATATAGCTATTTAAACTTACACGATGGTTACAATAGTGTTACTTCAGGCTTATTTAATAAGCCTTTCTTTCCTCAATTAGAAAGAAGATTAGGAAAACCTAAAGGCTCAGCAGTTAAAAATGGCTTTATATATACCAGGCAGTTTGAATTTGTTGATGTAACCTTAGACATAAAAAATAAGACATCAATATTAGCTTGGAAGTAATTTTTTTTAAAAAACATAATATGAAAAAAACAATACTTACGATTTTGTTTATAATCGTTGCTTTTAATGTCATGGCACAACCTGCTAAAAATGTTGATGTTGTGCAAAGTGTCTATCCAAAATTTAGCTGGGATACAACTCCGCAATATTTCATGTTTGCAGATGGAAAAAGAGTTTTAACCACTAGTGAAGTTAAACTGATTGCCAATAAAACCAACTTCATTTGTATAGAAAAAAATCACGCTATGGAGCAGCTGGGAGCGGCAGAAATAGGCGCAAAATATGAGGTTAAGGCTTTTAAAAGTCAAAATCCTGATATTAAGGTTTTATTTTATTTCAACTCTGCTTATGCTTGGCCTTTCACATCTTATAATAAAAACTTCACAAGAGAGCGTATTGATAAGTATCCAGAACTTAAAAATTTCCTTATTAAAGAACAAAATGGAGAATTAGCTCACAGAAATAATGTATTCTTTTTTGATGTCTTAAATCAAGATTTTAGAAATTGGTGGGTTAATACTGTTGTAGAAGGAGTAAAATTTTCTAAAGCAGATGGAGTTTTTATTGATCAAATGCATGGCTTTGCTTGGTTAAGACCTAATACCAAGAAAGAAGTAGAAAAAGCAATGGCAGAAATGATGCTTAACTTAAAAAGTAAATTAGGAAAGGATAAAATTGTTTTAGGTAACAATGCCGCAAGAGTAAATGATGTTTTTCCTAGTGTTGATGCAGTAATGTTTGAGCATTATAATAAGAAGCTTGTTACGAAAGAAAAATTGTTAGAAGATTGGGAGGATATGCTTAAAGTTGCTCAGGCTGGTAAAATTTCGGTTTTCCGCATCGGAGTAGAAATTGAATTGGAAAATGAGCCCTCTAAGATTAGCTTAGAAGAACTTTCAAAGAAAAAATTAGAATATTATTTAGCTTGTTATTTAATCGGAGCCCAACCTTATTCTTATTTTCAATATGGTTGGGGTTGGAGGCTTAATACGGGGCCTCTTGTAGATTATACAATTTTATCTAATCGGTTAGGAGCACCAAAAGGTGAATATAAAAGAGTTAATCCTTTAGGCTGGGAGTTTACAAGAGCTTATCAGTATGCTGAAGTTTGGGTTAATACAGATAAGCAAGAAGCTAAAATTATCTGGCGTTAAGGATAGGTGTATTTAATATAGTGATAAATAGATTTTTTTATTTCAACTTTAAAATTTGAATATGATTTATTTCCATAAATGGAGGTTTGTACTTTTTCTTTCTTTTTTCTTTCCTTATTTTATTAGTGCTCAACAAAAACCCAACGTAATTATTATTTATGCTGATGATATGGGTTATGGAGATCTTTCTGCTTTAAATGCTAATTCAAAAATTAAAACTCCAAACCTAGATAAATTAGCTAAGGAGGGAACATTATTTACTAATGCGCATAGTTCATCGGGTATTTGTACCCCTAGCAGGTATGCTATGTTAACTGGTAAATATCATTGGCGTACATTTCATAAAATAATAGATTCTTGGGAACCACCTGTATTCTTACCTAATGATATTACTATTGCTGAAATGTTAAGACAAAGTGGTTATGCAACGGCATGTATAGGTAAATGGCACTTAGGTTGGGATTGGAACTCTATAAAAGAAAATGATTCGGCTACTGTTATCATCAATAATAAAAAGACCTATCTAACCGAGGCTTTCAATTGGAGTAAACCAATTTCAGGAGGGCCTTTAGACCAGGGTTTTGATTATTATTTTGGTGATGATGTACCTAATTTCCCTCCATATTCTTGGATAAGAAATAATAAAGTAGTAGAAAAACCAGACACCTTACTTAATTTGGTAGAGGAGGCTTTGGAGGGCAAATGGGAGGCAAGACCAGGCCCTTCAGTTAAAAATTGGAGATTTGACCAAGTAATGCCAACTATAACATCGGATGCCGTTAATTGGATAAAGAAACAAGATAAGGATAAACCGTTTTTTTTATATTTTTCACTTACAGCTCCCCACGCTCCAATTGTACCTACTAAAGAATGGATAGGAAAATCTAATGCAGGTCCTTATGGGGATTTTATGATGCAAAGTGATTGGAGTGCCGGTGAAATTTTAAAGGCCATAGCAGATGCCGGTTTTAATGATAATACCATTGTAATATTTAGTAGTGATAACGGTCCGGAGAATTATGCTTTTAACAGAGCTAAAAATTTCAATCATTACAGTATGGGAGAGTTAAGGGGTCTTAAAAGAGATATTTGGGAAGGAGGTCATCGAGTACCAATGATCATTCGCTGGCCTGGGAAAGTGAAAGAAGGGCGTGTAAGTAACGGATTAATTAGTCAAATCGATTTAATGGCAACATTATCAGCTATTGTAAAGCATCAACTTCCACAAAGCGCAGTAGACAGTTATAATCAATTAAAGTTTATCACAGGGGGAAATAGTAATAGATCTACGATGGTACACAATACATCTACTAAATATGCCATCCAATACAAAGACTGGGTATATCTAGATGCAAGCAATGGAGAACATAGTAAAATGCCTGATTGGTTTTTTTCTAGTAAAGGCTATGAAATTGAAGATAACGAATTTGCTCTTTATAATCTAGAACGTGATATTTCACAACATGAAAATTTGATAAAAAAAATGCCAAGAAAAGCACTTAATTTAAAAAATAAACTATACAGAATAATAGGGAAGCTTTAATAAATGAAGTTTAATTGGAAGTTAGTCCCATCTTATCTAATGTTTACAGATGGTAAAAGAGTTCTATCTTTTGAAGAGGTGAAACGGATTGCTTATAAAACCGACTTTATATGTATTGAAAAAAAAATTATGCTATGGTGCTGCAGTTAGTAGCTGCAGAATTAGGGGCTAAATATGAGGTTATGGCTTTTAAAAGTCAAATGCCTTAAATTAAAGTTTTATTTTAACCCAGCATATGCTTGGTCTTTTATCTTTTATTAAAAAGACTTTTCAAAAGAAGGAATTGATGATTGCCTAGGTCTCAAAAATTACCTTACAAAAGGATAAATATGAGGAATTAGCTTATAAAATAATGTTTTCTTTTTTTGATGTATTGAATCCTGATTTTAGAAATTGGTGAGTGAATATGGTAGTAAAAAGAGTAAAATTTTCTAACTCAGACGGAATATTTGTTGCTCAAAAGATGCACTAATTTTGAGCATTAAAAAAAGAAAACTGTTAGGAAGGAAAAATTCCTTGAACACTGGGAAAATATGCTTAAAGTTTGCCTAGACACGTAATATTTTAATATTTTTATCAGGAGCCTGTTTTTGGGGAGAAAACACAATAAAATTCTATCAACTACTATAAAATAAAATGAATTTAAATTTAAAAGACAAAGTAATTATTGTTACCGGCGGAGCAAAAGGAATAGGGCTAGGCATTGTAGAGGTATTAGCTGCTGAAGGAGCTATACCTGTAATTATAGGTCGAAAACATGAAGATAATCAAACAGCAGTTGCACAGGTTTTAGCGGCTGGTTACCAAGCTTTTGGTGTAGAAGCCGAATTAAATTTACCAGATCAATGTGAGCAAGCTGTACAAAAAGTAATTCACCAATATGGAAGAATAGATGGCTTGGTAAATAATGCAGGTTTAAATGATGGAGTAGGCTTAGAAAATGGCAGTTATGATGGTTTTATGCAAAGCCTGCATCGCAACTTAGTTCATTATTATTTAATGGCACATTATGCATTACCCGAGCTAAAAAAATCTAAAGGATCTATAGTAAATATATCTTCTAAAACAGCCGAAACTGGTCAAGGAAATACATCTGGTTATGCTGCCGCAAATGGCGGTAGAAATGCCTTAACCAGAGAGTGGGCGGTAGAAATGTTAAAATATGGGATTAGGGTAAATGCTGTAATTGTTGCCGAATGTTGGACACCACAATACGCTAATTGGATAAAAACTTTAGCGAATCCAGAAGAAAAATTAGCAGAGATTACTGCCTTCATTCCCTTAGAAAACAGAATGACCACTGCAGAAGAAATTGGCAATAATGTTGCTTTTTTACTGAGTGATAAATCAAGCCACACCACCGGTCAGATTTTACATATTGATGGTGGTTATGTGCATTTAGACAGGGCTTTAGTAAACCAATAAATAAATGAGAGTAGCCTTATTTGTGCCTTGTTATGTAGATCAGTTTTACCCACAGGCCGCCATAGCAAGTTTAGAATTATTAGAGAAATACGGATGCGAAGTGAGCTATCCAAAGAATCAAACC
>JBILPO010000187.1:0-4765 GCA_044373805.1 Pelobium sp. | reverse complement strand
ATTTTTAGCCTTCTCATATAATTCCGCAGATTTCTCCCTAATGATATCTGGCTTATCACCGTATACTGGAGATGAATTGTCAGCTTCGGTAGAGCTAAATATTTTTTTTATTGAATCAAACATCTTCTAAAAACATTAAACTTAAGGTTTATTTATCTCCTTAAGCAATCAAAAATTAAACCCAACCTTTAGCAAGCACTTCTTTTGCATGGTAAGTTAAAATCACATCCGCACCAGCTCGTTTAATACCCATTAACGTTTCTAAAGTTGCTCTTTGTTCATCTAACCAGCCTCTTTGGGATGCTGCCTTTAGCATGGAGTATTCACCACTTACGTTATAAGCTGCAATTGGTAAGTCAAAATTATCTTTCATTAACTTAATCACATCCAAATATGCTAAAGCAGGCTTTACCATTAAAAAATCTGCGCCTTCTTGCATATCTAATCCGCCTTCAATAAGAGCTTCTTTTTGATTTGCAGGATTCATTTGATACGTTTTCTTATCTCCAAATTTTGGTGCTGAGTTTAATGCATCTCTAAATGGCCCATAAAAAGCACTCGCATATTTAGCAGTGTAAGACATAATAGAAACATTAGAAAATCCGTTAGAATCTAAAGCCTCTCTAATATATTGTACCCTGCCATCCATCATATCAGACGGAGCAATAATATCTGCTCCAGCCCTTGCCTGCGCAACAGCCATTTGAGCAAGAATTTCTAAAGTTTTATCATTGACAATTTCTCCAGCTTCAACCAAACCATCATGACCATCAGAACTATAAGGATCCATTGCTACATCTGTAACAATGCAAGCCTCAGGAAAATGCGTTTTTATCTCTTTAATAGCGCTTAAATAAAGTCCTTTTTCATTCAAACTTTCAGAGGCAGTTTGATCTTTCAGAGATTCTTCTAAGTTTGGGAAAAGATCGAATGATCTTAAACCTAACTTCAAACAACTTTCTACCTCTAACAATAAATTATCTATAGAATATCTAAAAATACCAGGCATTGAGGATACTTCTGTTTTCAGATTTTTCCCTTCGACAATAAATAAAGGAAAAATAAAATCAGAGGCATGAAGTCGATTTTCTTGCACCATATCTCTAATTACTTGAGATTTCCTATTTCTTCTTGGTCTGATTAACATATTATTTAAATTTTTGATTACACAAGTTATCTGATCCTTGTTCTTTAATCCTAGCTTTTTAATCCTAATTATATATCAATTCCAAAAACTACTTCTGCCAGCCCAATTTCATCTGGAGATGATGGCAAAATATAGTTCAAATTCATTTCATCAAATTTCTTTCCCGTCGACTTTCCTATTGCAACAACTTTTTGTCCTGGATCTAATAAATTATCAGCGAAGTAAGCATCTACATTAGAAGGACTGGTAAAAACTAAAACATCGGCAAAACTTGGACTTACTCCTTCTTCTAAAATAGTTTCATAAACTGTTAAATCTAAAATTGTGGTTTCAGAAGACATTCCTAGCTGAACAGTTCGTAAAGAATCTTTTGCTGATGGGAATAAAATAGATTGACCATTTGCAATAACTGCAAATTCTTTGGCAATTTCAGTAGTATCAATGCTTTCTCCAACAAAAGATACTATCTTCCCTAATTGTTTTAATGCTTCTTCAGAACCTCTTCCTACAACACCAAATTTTACATTTTTAGGTAAAATTGGCTCTAATGCAAAAAAATATTCGATTCCATTTTTGCTACTAAAGAAAATCCAATCTACATTCCTAAATATGTAGGAATCTAATTTATGTATGGCGGGAACAGTTCTAATTAAAGATCTAGCTTCCAATTCAATAGTATGCTTGTCTAGCGATTTTCTAAAATAACTGTGTTCATTTAATTCTCTTGAAATAAATACCTTCTTTGGGATTTTCCTATTTTCAATATCAAACTTAGACACAATTAATTCTGCCAATCCATCCGTAGTCTGAGAAGAAATATATAACCTATCCGGAAACTCCTCCGCATCTTTGGATTTTGTTGTCCAAACATGAAAAAAATCATCTTCCTTCACACAGTAACAACCTAAAGGCATGTGACAACCTCCATCAAATAAATTCAGCACTTTTCTTTCAACAGCAATTTCGGTTGCAACCTCAATATTATGAATATGTTGCAAAACGTCAAATAACTCTTGATCGTGTTCTCTAATCTGAATGGCTAAAACACCTTGTGCTGGAGATGGAACTAATTCTGCGGTAGGTTCAATTTCTTCAACATAAAATTCAGATAAATCAATATTTAATCTTCTCACACCGGCCTTTGCAATAATAATGGCATCATAATCTTCATCCCTTAATTTCTGAATTCTTGTAGGAACATTTCCTCTTAAATTTTGAAATTCTAGATCAGGCCTAACAGCAAATAGTTGAGATTGTCTTCTATTAGATGAAGTTCCAACAGTACCGTTATGTTTTATAGAAAGTTTTTTAGAAGAGTCTACACAATCCTTCAAAATCAGGATGAGCTCTGAAGGATCTTCTCTCGTAGAAACTGCGGCTATAATTAGCCCTTCAGGATTTTTAGTTGGCAAATCTTTATGAGAATGTACAGCTAAATCAACCGAACCCTCTAGTAAGTGTTCCTCCAATTCTTTAGTAAAGAACCCTTTTCCTTCCAGTTTATCAAGTCTTAGATTTAGAATACTATCTCCTTGCGTCTTAATAACTTTCAACTCAGCCTTAACATTTATTTCTGCAAGTTTATCTTTCACATAATTTGCCTGCCATAAAGCAAGATCACTTCCTCTTGTTCCTATGATAATTGTTCTGTTCAATACATTAGAGATTTAATTCGTAAAATTAAACTTTACAAAATTGTTTTACTTAAAGAAAATCTATTATTTCTAATTAATGACAATTAAGAAAATTTTAGTCATTATTAACCAAAATATCTTTGGCCATTATCATGGGTACGCTGATGTATTTCTTTTCCATATAATTAATCACTTTTTCTAATACTTTTCTAGAATCAGCATCCAACCCATTAATTTCATCTGCAAAAACAGCGTTTAAGGCCGTTTCTTTAATCTCTTTTATTTTTCTCGGAACCTCCCTCATCGCTAATTCAACTCTCCTTTGCTTAAGAATCGGTTTAAATTCTTTTATATTACTTTCAATAATCGATTCTCCATTAATTAGTTCTTGATAACGCTCTTGCAAATTTTTCTCAGCAGTATCTTTTAAAGAATTCACCTCAATATATTGAACATTGTAATTTTGTACAACTTCAGTGGCAGTATCATTAGGTATAGCTAAATCAACTATAACCTTAGCTGACCCATCACCGTCTAGTAGTTTTTTGTATAATTCTTCTGAAAGGATAGGTTCAGTGGCACTCGTACAAGTAATGATAACATCAAAGCCTCTATCAAAATTATTAAGATCTTCTAAACTAAAAGCTTCCCCTCCAAGCTCATTAGCGAGAGTTTGAGCTTTACTCAAAGTTCTATTAAAAATCGAAAAGTTAGTATAAGTATGCTTTTTTAGATATTTAGCAATATTTTGGTTGGTTTCACCAGCACCAATAATTAATATTCTAGAGTTCGAACACATTTTAAGATCTCTAAGTCTCCTATAAGCTAACGAAACAATAGAAATTGGATTTTTAGAAATATTAGTGTATGTATAAACTTCCTTAGCTGTTTTAACGACCCTATTCATTACCAATCTTAAATAATCACCGGTAAATTTCTTAATCCTACATTCCTCATATGCTTTTCTAACTTGTGCTAAAATTTCTTTTTCACCTACAACTAAACTTTCTAATGAGCTAGAAACACGCATTAAATGATTAAGAGCTTCTTCCTGTTCAAAAACACAACAGTTTTCAACAATCATTTCTAATCGCTCACTAAGTAAATACTCAGCGTGAAGCGTCACTAAAAATTCTTTAACAAATTCCTTATCTATTTTTTGATCTGCTGTAAATACAAATTCAACTCTATTACAAGTTGCTAGGTAGAAAATCTCAGTTATTTCAAACTTAGATTTTATTAATAAAAGTCTTTCATCAATAGCTTCGTTACGTAAAACTAAGCATCCCAATTCTTTCAAATCAATCTGCTTATGAGTGAATGCTATAACTTTTAAGTACTTCAATTAGTTAATTTTTTAGTTCCACAAAAGTATAATAGCAACAAGTAGTATGTGTCAATCATTTGTCAATTGAAACTATTTAGAAGGAGTATAAATAGTATAATAGATAGTTGGAGAGATCCCTACAAAAATAGGTGTGGATCATAAAAAGGATGAATTTTGAAAAGCATACAAAAATGAATCAAGCGTAAAATTTGGGGAGGACAAGAGTTTGTTTTTTTAAAACATTATTTTGGATTCTAAATTACTATAAATAATATTTCCTTAAGAATTCATCAACTACTTTGAACTAGATAAGGTAAATATTAAAACAGATTATTACTGTATCTATCTGATCAAAAAGAATATTCCACCAATAGAGTTTAGTGGTCAAAAACGGAGGTCAAAAGGTTTTTATGATGAGATTTCGGTGAGAGACTTCTCTTTAAGTGGCAAGCCCTGCTTTTTAAAGGTTAAAAGGCTTATATGGCTGAATGTAGATAAAGGAAAGATTGGAATCAGAGATTGAAATTAGATAGCTGAATATGCAAAAATGACTCAAGAATTTGCCCTTAATTGTAAAGCCTATTTGGATTTTCAACCAGATAAGCTTTAAAACGCATAGAAATATTCTTGGAGTAGATGGTAAACGTTTCAAAGAAC
>JBILPO010000186.1:0-4767 GCA_044373805.1 Pelobium sp. | reverse complement strand
CCTAATGGTTTTGCTGTTACAGCTTCTGCATTTAAACATTTTATAGAATATAATAAGCTAGACGGTGTGCATGCCCGCCTGATGGCAGATTTAGATCGTAAAAACTTTTCAAATCTTAAACAAATAGGAGAGAAGGCGAGAGAATTAATACTTCATGCAAGAATATCTAACGATTTGATAGAGGCTATTTCTTTTGCCTTTTCAGATGTTTTTGCAAATAATGATCCCGCTGTGGCGGTAAGAAGTAGTGCTACAGCCGAAGATTTACCAGAAGCAAGTTTTGCTGGGCAGCATGAATCTTATTTAAACATCAGCGGAAGCGAGAAATTAATATTGGCAGTAAAAAAATGCTTTGCTTCATTATATACAGATAGAGCCATAAAATATAGAGAAGATAAAGGATTTGACCATTCTAAAGTATTTTTATCTGTTGGGATACAAGAGATGGTAAGATCTGATAAAGGCTGTTCGGGCGTAGGATTTACTTTAGATCCAGATTCGGGATTTGCTGGAATAATTCATTTTGAAGGTGTTTGGGGCTTAGGAGAAAACATGGTGCAGGGTACGGTTAATCCCGATGAGTTTTTGCTATTTAAAACAGCGCTTAGAAAAAAGAAATTTCCAATTATTCAAAAAAAACTAGGCTCTAAGCAGCAAATGATGGTTTATGCTGATGATGTGGCTCAATCAACAATTAATGTTAGCACACCTATAGAACTCCAAAATCAATATATTTTAAATGATGAAGAAATAACTTTATTAGGCAATTGGGCACTTATTATTGAAGATTATTATAAAAAACCAATGGATATAGAGTGGGCAAAAGATGGCATAAGTGGCAAAATATTTATTTTACAAGCCCGACCAGAAACTGTCCATAGTCAAAAAAAATCTTTAGAGATCACAGAATTTAAGCTTCTGGAAACTAAAAAACCTTTATTAAAAGGCCAAGCTATTGGCAGTAAAATTATCTCGGGAAAAGCCCGAATTATTCAGTCGCCAGAAGAGTCGGATGATTTAGAACCTGGCGATATATTGGTTACCAATTTAACCAGCCCAGATTGGGATCCAATTCTTAAAAAAGTTTCGGCAATTATTACCAATAAAGGTGGGCGAACCAGTCATGCATCAATAATTGCCAGAGAATTAGGGGTACCCGCAATAGTTGGAACGGCTAATGCAACAACGCTAATTAAAGATGGCCAAACCATCACTGTAAATTGTGCCGAAGGAAATACAGGATTAGTTTATGATGGTGCTTTAACTTGGGAAGAAAAAGTACTAAATTTTAAAAATGTACATCTTCCAAATCATCCTCAAATATGTTTCATTCTTGGTGATCCTGATAAAGCTTTTAATCTTTCATTTTACCCTAATAATGGGGTAGGCTTAATGAGAATGGAGTTTATTATTAGTCATCAGGTTAAGGTACATCCCATGGCATTGGTTAATTTTAATACCTTAAAAAATTTAAAGGATAAAAAAGTTATTCAAGATTTAACACAACAATATCCAGAAAAAGGTAATTATTTTATTGATAAACTTTCACAAGGAATAGCGATTATAGCAGCAGCATTTTATCCTAAAGATGTAATTGTAAGGATGAGTGATTTTAAAACTAATGAATATGCTAATTTATTAGGAGGCAAAGAATTTGAACCAGAAGAGGAAAATCCAATGCTTGGTTTTAGAGGTGCATCTAGGTATTATAATGATTTATATAAACCTGGTTTTAAGTTAGAATGTGAGGCCATTAAACGAGTAAGAGATGATATGGGACTAGATAATGTGAAATTGATGATTCCATTTTGCCGAACCCCAGAAGAAGGTAAAAAAGTGATTGACTTAATGAAAAATTATGGCTTAGTAAGAGGAAAAAATAAGCTTGAGATTTATGTTATGGCCGAAATTCCTTCTAATATTTTACTTGCCGAAGAATTTGCTGGTTTATTTGATGGATTTTCTATTGGCTCTAATGATCTCACTCAACTTATTTTAGGCGTAGACAGAGATTCGGATTTGGTTGCTTCCTTGTTTGATGAAAATAATTTGGCCAGTAAAGAAATGATTAAATCATTAATTCAAACAGCGCATAAATGTGGGTCTAAAGTTGGTATTTGTGGTCAAGGACCTGGTGATTCTGTGAAGTTTGCCAAATTTTTAGTAGAAGAAGGGATAGATAGCATTTCTTTTAACCCAGATTTATATTTGAAAGGATTAGATACAGTTTCTAAACTAGCATTACAGCATGAGTTGAGGTAAAAAAATAGGAGAAAACTATAATAAGTTTTCTCCTAAAATGTTCATCCTTTGGTTTAGGTTATGTTAAATAGATAATTGTAAATGATGGGTTTCCATAATGGTAAAGCTTGGTGTTGATTGGGCTTTACTTTGTGCGTTTTCCTTAAAATCATATAAGATTCCTTTGGTTCCGTCTTTGGTGGTAAGGGCATATAAAATACTTGTGCTACCATTTTCATGTAATGATGGAAAAGAATGAGCTTCTTCTATAATAATATCCTTAAAAGGGATTTTTATATTGAGTGCTAAACTTATTAAACAATCATTATGGTGATGAAAAAAATTTAATCTATAACCTCTTTTTCTAAGATCATAAATAGCGGTGTTTAAAGATGAATAAGTTCTCATTTTTAATATTTTTAAATTTGTTTTAAACAAATATGTATATATCTACTTTTTAATTAAATGATCTTTATCAGGTGTTTTATTGATTTCAGTTTATACTTAATCTACTTAAAATCAATGTGATAATATCTAATTTTTTAATAAAAAGATAATTAAGAAATGGTAATGTCCTTTTTAAACACAAACTCTCTACCTTCATGTTCCCACTCTAATAAAACTTTCCATTGCCCTTTTTCAAACCCATCTAAAGGAACTTCTAATACATCTTTTCCTTGGCTATCTACCGGTAAAATGTGTTGAATATTTTTAGCATCTACCCCCATTAAGTGCATGGTTCCTTTAACAGGATGGCAAAATTGCATTTTAAATATGTTCATAATTGTTAATTTTAAATGATGTGATTTTCTAATTTAATTTTAGATTTTGCTTTATAATCTAAAAATAATCATCTGCTTTAATATCTATTTTGATGGAGGTCACTACCTAGATTGATTCTGATTGAAATTTAAAATTTCCGGAAAATTACTATCAACACCGAACTTGATATCATTCAACACATTTCAGTTTAAGATTTAAGAAATTTGATTATTAATTTATTTCTATGAAAAATATTTTTGTTTTCACTGATTTTTCATTCCGCTCATTTAATGCTGCCAGATACGCATTAATGTTAGCTGGTACTTTTAAAAACGCAAAAATTGTACTTTATCATTCTTATGTATTTAGCCCAACAGATGAAGGCTATTTGCCTTATCCGGTAGATTTAGAGACTTTAAGGGCCGAGAGTTTAGCTAAACTAAAAGATTTAGAAACTTCTTTAGTGCCATTTACTACCAACGGAATTACGGTGATGAGTAGAACGGATGGGAATCCGTTATTAAATGCAGTAGATTTATGTGAAGAAGAAGAAATAGATTTTTGTGTAATGGGATGCAAAGGCCATTCTAATGCCGCTCAATTATTATACGGAAGCCAAACTTCAGTATTAATTTATAGATTTCCACTTCCGTTATTAGTGGTGCCGGCTGAAGTGGTTTATCATCCTATACAGCTTTTGGCTTATGCCTGCGAGCTGAAAGATATAGAACAAATCCCTGCCAGTACTATTATCTCTTTTATTAAAGACTTTCAATGTAAATTTTATGTTCTAAATGTTGATCCAAATAAAGAGGAGAGGGCTGATATAGAAACTATATTGGCACAAGAAAAATTACATCAATTGCTAGATGAAGTTAATCCCGAATATCATTATACCAGCGGTAGCCATATTGCAGAAAACATAGAAAATTTTGCAAAAGAAAAAAATGTAGATGTTTTAATAGCCGTTCATAAAAAACATGGCTTATTTCATGATTTATTTCATGGCAGTACAACTAAAAAGTTGGTTTTAAGTGGAATTAAACCTTTGTTAGTGCTTAAAGAAAAAAACTTCTCTCAACATTAAATTTGAACTGCTTTGTAATTTAGTTTATAAATACTATTCTTAATGATCATCTTGGTGATCATTGTTTTCTGATATAACTGTTGTTTGTAAATTTACCTCACCACTACAATCAAATAATATTCCATGTTGCCCTTCTTTAATACTAATTGCATAAAGAACACTATTTTTCTCATTATCATCTGATGCTGGGATGGTATGTACCTCATCAATATTAACATCATCAATAGGAACTACCAATTCTAAGGGGAAACAAATAATATTATCTTCATAATAATAAAAGTTTAACCTGTAACCTCGTTTACGAAGATCAAATACAGCATCATTAAGGGTTAAATAGCTCATCTTTATCCAAAAATTTCTAAATCAAAAATGCGAAAAGCGAATGCTTCGATGGTTGATTACTGTCAGAATAATAAATGATTATGATTTAGGTTTAAAAACCAGCTAGATTATTAACTAAGTTAAGGATAGTTTTAGAGCTAACTTTTTAGGTGAAAAATCACTCCTTTTGTTCTATTTCATTAAATGAAACTTGAATTCTTGTACCAATACCTAATTTACTTTTACACTCTAATTTGCCGTTCATTTGTTCTACATATTTACTTACTATATGTAAACCCAAACCCGTACCTTCTATCTCTGCTACGTTAGTACCTCTAAAAAAACGATCAAAAAGG
>JBILPO010000185.1:0-4771 GCA_044373805.1 Pelobium sp. | reverse complement strand
AAACAATTTTGAAATTAGGATGATAGAAATTGGTTCGGAAAATGAAAAATTTGTAATCGTTAAAAGTGGAATAAAAAATGGCGATGAGGTGGTAATTACTGGTGCATATTTATTGAGCAGTGAATTGATCTTGAAAAAAGGTGGTATTGATTTGATGATGAATTGATTTGAAAATTTGAAGATGTGTTTATTTGAAGATGACCTAAAAAACTAAAAACTAACTAACTAAAAACTAACTAAAAATAATAGAAAAATGAAAAATTACGTAATGGGTTTAGCCCTGGCAAGTATGGTTTACACAGCAGTTGGTTGCACCAATGCAACTGATAAAACAGCAGAAAACAAACAAGTAGATGCAACTGAAGAAAGCGTTGAACAAAGCGTTAACCCTAAATTTGCTGATGCAAAAGTGAATGAAGTTTATCAGCATTATATCCATTTAAAAACTGCTTTAGTAAATAACGATGCTAAAGAGGCTGATATGGGTGCTAAAATGTTAGAAAAAGCTTTAACAGATGCAGGCATGAAAACTGAAGCTGCGTTAGCTAGTCAGTTAACAAAAGCTGCTGACGTGAAAGCAAAAAGAGAGAAATTAAATCCTTTATCTATTGCTTTAGCTGAAGCATTTAAAAAATCAAAAATAGAATCTGGTGTGGTTTACAAGCAGTTTTGTCCAATGGCAAATGATGGTAAAGGTGGTTATTGGTTAGCTAGCGAAAGCAAAATTAACAATCCTTATTATGGTGCTTCTATGCTGAAATGTGGAAGTGTAGAGGAAGAAATTAAATAACACGAATTTTTAACACGGATTATAAGGATTTCACAGATTACACAGATGAGTTTGATATTAGGCTTTGGCGTTCTCTGTGAATTTCTCGTTTTATTTGTGGTATTAATTTTCAACAGCAATGCAAAATATTAAAAACATCATTTTTGATTACGGAAACGTAATTTTTACGATTGATTTTAAACGTACGCAAGATGCTTTTAATGCATTGGGAATTACCAATGTACAGAGTTTTTATGCGCATAAAACACAACACCCTATATTTAATCAATTTGAAAAAGGGGAAATTACCGCTGCCGAGTTTAGAAACGGTATTAGGGAAATTTCTGAACATCCTAACCTCACTGACGAACAAATAGACCACACCTGGAATTCTTTATTAATTGGCATACCTAAAGGAAATCACGAATTATTACTTCAATTGAAGCAAAAATACCGCACTTTCTTATTGAGTAACATCAATGAAATTCACTTAAATTACATTGAATCCTATCTAAAAAAAGAATTCAATTTAGATGGTAATGAAGTGTTTTTTGAAAAGATATATTATTCCCATATAGTTGGGAAAAGAAAACCAAACCCAGATATTTTTGAACAAGTCTTAACAGAAAACAACCTTGATCCACAAGAGACTTTGTTTATTGATGATAGTCCGCAACATTTAGAAACTGCTACAAACTTGGGAATCCAAACTTATTTAATGACCTATCCTGATACCATTCAAGAGTTTTTTAAAGACAAAATTTGGTAGGGATAATCCTCGGATTATCCTTTTTTCAATAACGATGTATTTTTCGAAGATTTTCTGGTAGGATCATCCGAGGATTATATCTATAAAAAATGGATGATTATAATTTAACGATAATTGATAATCCAAGGATTATCCCTACAACCCTCTCCTTTTCATTTCCTTCGCAATCAAACTCAACTCTCTTCCCATTTGCCCTGCAATGGCTGTGTTTTCTTCGGCTCTTCTAAATAAATAAGGTAAAACCGCTTTTACCGGACCATAAGGAACATATTTTGCTACATTATAACCCGCATTAGAAAGGTTAAAACTCAAATTATCGCTCATACCTAAAAGCTGAGAAAAATAAACTTGACTTTGATCATTCGGAATTTGTTGTTGCTCCATTTTTTCTGTCAGCAATAAACAGCTCTGTTGGTTATGTGTACCAGCAACAAAAGTAATTTGGTTTAAATGATTTACACAGAAAGCTAATGCCAAATCATAATCTCTATCTGTAGATTCTTTATCAGGTTGAATTGGCGAGACATAACCCATTTCTAAAGCCCTTTTACGCTCTTTCTCCATATAAGCACCACGAACAAGTTTTGCACCTAAGAAAAAACCTTCTACCTGTGCTAAAGAGGTATCGCTTATCAAATCGGCCAATTTATCATGTCTGTATAACTGATAAGTGTTAAAAATAATGGCTTTTTCCTTATTAAACTTTCGCATCATTTGTAAAGCCAAATCATCAATTACTTCCTGTATCCAACTTTCTTCAGCATCTATCATTAGATGTTTTTGCGCATCAAAAGCCGTTTTACAAATATTTTCCACTCGGCTTAAAGCCTTTTCCCACTCTAATTTTTCATAATCTTTAATCTCTTCTTTGGCATTAATTTTCTGCAATAATCCAAACCTAGCAATTCCGGTCACTTTAAAAACACAAAACGGAATAGCCTTTGGCATTTCTACAGCTTTTTTTATCGTATTAATAATTTCTTGCGCCGTTAAATCAAAAACTAATTCTTCCTCCTCACCTTCTACCGAATAGTCTAAAATAGTCCCTACTCCTGCATCAGCTAATTTTTTTATGGTTTGGGTACATTCGGCAATGGTTTCTCCACCACAAAATTGCTTAAAAATGGTAGCCTTAATTAATCCGGAAATTGGCAATTTAATAGCCAAAGCAGCTTTAGTAAAAAACGGACCTATTTTCACCAATAAGTTATTGCTAATCAACTTAAATAGCCAGAAAGATTGCTTTAAATCTTTATTATTTTGATGCTTAAACGCGATGGCTGTATCATCAAATGATAAGTTTGCTTTATTTACTGAATTCACTATAATTGGATTAGACATAAAAGGTAAAATTATAAAATCATTTATCAATATAGCATACAACGTTTCTGTTTTTTGTAAGTTTGCCCAACATGATAGAATTTATTTTAGAAGGAGAATTCATTCCGCTCATTCAGCTTTTAAAAGCTACTGATTTGGTTTCATCTGGTGGAGAAGCACAGATGGTAGTTTTAGATGGTATGGTAAAATACAACGGCGTTATCGATTACCGAAAAAGACTAAAAGTTAGAAAAGGAGACATCGTTGAATTTAATAATCAAAAAATCAAAGTAATATGAACTCCATAGAAAGCAATAACTATACTATATATTTTGACAATAGCTTACAAAGCTTATCAGATTTATTAGCTGAGAGAAATTATTCGAAAATATTTATTTTGACAGATGAGCTCACTGGCGAACATTGTTTACCTGTTTTACAAGCTAAATTACCTGATCTAACCGAATTCGATATTATAGAAGTACCCAATGGAGAAGAAAATAAAACCATTGATTTTTGTATCGGCATTTGGCGAATGTTGCTAGATTTTGAAGCTGATAGAAGTGCCTTGCTAATTAACTTAGGTGGTGGAGTTGTAACTGATATGGGAAGTTTTGCAGCTTCTACCTTTAAAAGAGGAATAGATTTTTTACAAATCCCGACCACTTTACTTTCTCAGGTTGATGCCTCTGTTGGCGGCAAAACAGGTATTGATATGGAGAATGTGAAAAATGTGATTGGCACTTTTGCTCAACCTCAGGCTGTAATTATTGCCACTGATTTTCTAAAAACACTCTCAGATAGGCAAATTACTTCTGGTTTTGCAGAAGTAATTAAACACGGAATTATTGCTGATGCCTATTTCTTTCAAGAAATTATTCAGTTAGAAAATGCTCGTGAAATATCTGAAGAGCAAATACAAAAATCTATAGCTATTAAAAATAAAGTAGTTTTAGAAGACCCTTTTGAAAAAGGAATCAGAAAAACCTTAAATTATGGTCATACAATTGGTCATGCTATAGAATCATGGTCGTTAAGTAACGAGAAAAATTCTCTTTTACATGGCGAAGCAATTGCTATTGGAATGATTTGCGAAGCTTACTTAGCCAAAGAATTAATTGGTTTACCCGAAACTGATTTAGACGCTATTACTACTGCTTTCTTAAAGTATTTTGATCATTATAAAATGAAACAAGGTATTGATGAGCAACTACTAGAAATAATGAAACAAGACAAGAAAAACACATCTGGGAACATCAATTTTTCTTTACCTGATAAAATTGGAAACTGCCAAATTAATGTGTTAGTAGATAACAATTTGATTAAAGAAAGTTTAGAATTTTATAGAAACTTATAGTTTCAGATCAATGAAATTAATGAAAACATAAAGGACGCAAAGATTTTACTCTCTGCGTCCTTTATGTTTTAAACTTTTCCTATAAAAATTTGAATGTCACCATTAAACTAAATCTAGATTAGCGTTCATTGATGAAATTTGTAGGCAAAAAACTTTTATGTTCTTACATTTTAAACTTTGCGTTTTTAAAATTCTCGATTTTTGCGTGAAATAAACCGTTAATATTTAAAAACCTTTCCATTTGCCATTACTTCTTGCGTTTTCACATCAAAAGTAGCTTTGGCTCCAGTTCTAACCGCTGCATTGGTCATAATATTAGCAATAGAATGATAATATCCCGCTTCCACAGGAGCATTAGGTTGTTTTCTACTTCTAATACATTCCATCCAGTTACGCACATGTCCTGAAGTTAGAGGATCAGCACCTGTGTTTGCTGATGCTACTGCTTTTTCTACTTTTTCGGTTAAATTTAATTCCGGAAGTAAATTAGCTTTCATTCCCATAGCCGAAGCATGTCTTTCAGACAATCCACCAAGAGACGAAACTTTATTGGTAT
>JBILPO010000184.1:0-4784 GCA_044373805.1 Pelobium sp. | reverse complement strand
GGATGTTATTAAATACTTTAGACTCATTAGGGACTTTAAATAATACCATTATCGTACTTTGGGGAGATCACGGTTGGCATTTAGGCGACCATGATTTATGGGGAAAACATACAAATTTTCAGCAAGCTACCCGCTCGCCATTAATTATTGCCGCACCCGGTATGTTGCCAGGTAAAACCAATTCAATCACTGAGCATATTGATATTTTTCCATCAATTTGTAACCTAGCGGGATTAGCCGTTCCTTCAATACTTCAAGGAAAAAGCTTAAAGCCAATTATGCAAAATAAAAAGGCTGTAGTTAAAGATTTTGCAATGAGTCAATATCCAAGAAAATTAAAAAGTACAGATGTTAAAGCTTTAGGTTATAATGATAATAAATTAATGGGTTATAGCCTGCGTACAAAGCAATATCGTTTAACAGTTTGGATGAATAATAATTTCACAAGCGCTCAGCCTTATACTCCTTCTAGAGTTTATGCCACTGAGTTGTATGATTATGATAAAGATCCATTAGAAAAAGTAAATGTAGCAGGAGATAAAAATTATACTCTTGCCCAAAAAGCATTAATGGTTCAAATGGAGGCTTTCCTTAAGTCTCAAGAAAAGGTTGAATAAAGATACAAACGAATCTAGATTCTAAATACTAAAGCCTTGGTTTGTGAATAATCACCAACCAAAGCTTCTTTATTTTTATGTTAAGTTCTTTTACAAAAAATAGAAATAGCAACTCCTTAAACTTTTTAACTAATCTTATTAAAATCATGCCTTTTTTATGCATTAAAGCTTTTCATGATTCTTCATCTGTAATCCTTTAAATTATTTTCCAGTTGTTTAAAATATTCCCCCTAAATTTTAAGAATGTTCTCTTTAGAACTTCTCTTTTGATTTAGTTTAGCAATACCAATTGTGCTGTTTAATGAACCGTAATTTTATTGATAGAGTAGAAAGAAATCATAATTAAAGGGTTATTTTCCCGCAAAATTAAATAAGCTTTTTTAATCTATTTATTAACTTATTGGTAAGACTAATAGGTAAGTAATGTTACTTTTAAATGAAGTACATTTAGTGTGTAAGGATTCTAAAACATATAAAAGCAAGTATTAAAAAATATATGAAGCCATTATTTTTACTAAACATTATGATGTTTTTGCTGCTTAAGAGCGTGTTTTCACAGCATAACAATATTTCTTTACTAGACACAGAAATTCTCAACCACAAAAGAAATGCCTACAAAAATTCAGATCTTCAAGTAGTTAAGCAAGTGCAAATGGTGATAAAAAACGCAGATAGTTTTCTTTCTGCAAAGCCAGAGTCTGTAATGGATAAAGTATTAACTCCAATAAGTAAATCAAAGCATGATTATATGAGCATTGGTCCCTATTGGTGGCCAGATCCTTCAAAGCCTGACGGATTGCCATATATTAGAAAAGACGGAGAAAAAAATCCAACTATCAAAAAAATTACTGATCATGAATTTTTAGATAATCTAGAAAAGAGATGTCAATTTCTTTCTTTGGCCTATTATTTTACCGGAGAAGAAAAGTATGCAGCTAAAGCACAAGAATTATTAAGTGTTTGGTTTTTGAATCCCGAGACTAAAATGAATCCAAATTTTGATTTCGCACAAGCTATACCAGGCATAAATAATGGCCGTGGAATTGGGATTATAGAATCTAGAGCGTTAGTGAATATTGCAGATTGGATTTGCCTTTTAGATGGGGCTAAATCTTTTCCTATCTCAAATAAAAACGAAATTAAAGAGTGGTACAAAAAATACCTTAACTGGATGTTGACCAGTGAAAACGGAATAGATGAAAAGAAATCGCTAAATAACCATGGAACACATTATGATGTTCAAATTGCATCTTTTGCTTTGTTTACCGGTGATACTAATTTAGCTACAAAAACTTTAAATGGTTCGAAAGAAAGAATAGAAGTACAAATAGATTTTAATGGGAAACAGCCCTTAGAGTTAGAACGTACCAATGCCTATAGTTACAGCACCATGAATTTGGAGGGATGGTTTAATATGGCCATTTTGGGAGATAAAGTGGGTGTTGACCTTTGGAATTACACCGATGAAAAGGGCGGAAATTTAAACAAAGCACTCAATTGGTTAATCCCCTATGCTTTTGAAGAAAAAGCGAGAGAATATAAACAAATTAGTAATTACAAAATTGGTAGTATGTATCGTTTATTAGTTATTGCCTCAAAAAAGTATAAAGGTAACTACCTAGAAAAATCAGCGTCAATTCCGCTGTCTGATGATGTTAATTTAACTACCCTTTTATATAAATAAATTTAAGAATGGATATGAAGTTTATGCGAAGATTATTGCTGTTACTTGCGTTTTTTGTAGGTGCTGGCAATTATGTGAAGGCTCAACAAACAAAGCGTTTGAACCAAGGTTGGGAGTTTCTAAAAGGAGATTTAGGGGGAATTTGGGAAGCCATGAGGCCGGTTAAAGAAGGAAGCTCAGAAAGTGTGCCTATTTGGTCAAAAGTGAATCTTCCGCATTGCTTTAATGCTCAAGATGCTGTTGATCCAAATTTAAACTATTATCAAGGTCCAGGATGGTATCGTACAAATTTAACCATAGAAAACAGCTATAAAAACGGTAGGGTTCTTTTACATTTTGAAGGTGCCGGACAAAAAACTGCTGTTTATGTTTACAATACCAAAGTAGGGGAGCATGTGGGTGGTTATGATGAATTTACAATAGATATTACTGATGCCGTTGCAGCTTTTAAGAATGAAAAAGTTTTTAAGGAACAATTCAAAGGTCAGGTTCCTATTGCTATCAGAACTGATAATTCCCGAGATTTAGAAATGATTCCATCAAGTCTTTCTGATTTTAACGTTTACGGGGGTATTTACAGATACTTAAACTTGGTTTACACGCCTCCCGTTTCTGTAGATAAAGTTTTTGCTTTAGCAGAGGTTGATGCTCTAGGTAAAAAAGGAACGCTAAATATTTCCGGTAGATTTTATAATCCAACGCAATTAGGTGCTGCCAATGCTTTGGTTACAGTTAAAGATCCATCCGGAAAAATTATTTACACCTCAAAAAGTGATGTTACCAGCTTTCAAAGTAAAAATGAGTTAGCAAAAATAAACATCAATAAGCCAAAATTATGGTCGCCAGATGCGCCTAATCTTTACACCGTAGAGCTCAGTGTGGGCACAAATGGAGAAACTCATACCAGTATAGAAAAAGTGGGTTTTCGCCATTTCGAGTTCATTAAAAAGGGTCCTTTTCATTTAAATGGAAAAAGATTATTGCTAAGAGGAACCCATCGCCATGAAGATCATGCCGATGTAGCTGCCGCCATGACAGAGGATATGATTCGTACCGAAATGTTGATGATGAAAGATATGGGTGTAAACTTTATCAGATTAGGTCATTATCAGCAATCAAGAATTGTACTAAACCTTTGTGATAGTTTAGGAATTATGGTTTGGGAAGAAATTCCGTGGTGCAGAGGAGGCTTAGGAGGCGAAGTATATAAAAACCAAGCTCGTAGAATGCTCACTAACATGATTGAGCAACATTATAATCACCCTTCAGTAATTATTTGGGGCCTAGGGAATGAAAACGATTGGCCAGGAGATTTTACCACTTTTGATGAGGAAAAGATTCGCACTTTTATGAAAGAACTCAATACTTTGAGTCATCAATTAGATCCTACCCGTAGTACAGCCATCAGAAGGTGTGACTTTTGTAAAGATATTGTAGACGTTTATTCTCCCTCTATTTGGGCCGGTTGGTACCGAGGTATTTATACAGAATATAAAGAAGTTAGTAAAAAAGAATTTGATTCGGTTGATCGTTTTCTACACGTAGAATGGGGTGGCGATAGCCATGCCGGTCGCCATTCTGAAACTCCTGATGGTGCTTTAAGTAAGATTAAAAAGGCGGAAAGTGCTGATGAAAGGGCAGGAGATGCCTCATTATTTGGCGGAAGTGCAAGGGTTTCTAAAGATGGAGATTGGAGCGAAAGTTATGTATGTAATTTAATAGATTGGCATTTAAAAGAACAAGAAACCATGCCTTGGTTAAGCGGATCTGCTTATTGGCCTTTTAAAGATTTTTCTACACCGGTAAGACCAGATAATCCTGTTCCATACATGAACCAAAAAGGGGTAATAGAAAGAGATTTTACCAAAAAAGAAGCTTTTTTCGTTTTTCAATCTTATTGGACAGACAAGTTAATGGCGCATATTTATGGACACAGCTGGCCAACGCGTTGGGGTAATGCAGGCGAAGCTAAAATGCTGAAAGTATATTCTAATGCAGATGAAGCTGAGTTGTTTTTTAACGGACAAAGCATGGGCGTTAAGAAACGTAATAGTCAAGATTTTCCAGCATCAGGCTTACGCTGGATGGTGAATTACAACGAAGGGGTAAACCAAATAAAAGTAATTGCCAAAAAAGGAAAAGAAACCGTAATTGATGAGTTGACTCAAAATTACCAAACCGCTAAATGGGGAAAGCCAGCCCAATTAATTTTAGAAAAAATAGCCGAAACCAATGGAGAAATTACCATTCAGGTTAAGGTTCTAGATGCCAACAACGTTTTATGTTTAGATGCTAAAGAATATGTAAATTTTAGCCTCACCGGTGATGGAAAACTAATGGATAATCGCGGGACTTCATCCGGATCAAGAAAAGTTCAATTTTACAATGGAAGAGCAACCATCAGCTTGAAAACCAATGCTGGTAAAAGTGTTGTTAGCGCTAAGGCAGATGGAATTTCTATTGTATTTTTAAATTTATAATCT
>JBILPO010000183.1:0-4823 GCA_044373805.1 Pelobium sp. | reverse complement strand
CATGAACAAAAATTACAATTGGAGATTTAAGCGAATCTTTTGGAAGCGTTAGCATGGCCGGTAGATTATGCGTACCAGATTTTATGGTAATTAACTGTTCTTTGTATAAAGAAGTGTCTGCATAAATAGGTAATTTATAATCGGTATTTGGCTGTTTTGGGAGTATAAAAAAACCAACTAATTTTTGGTCTTTATTAAATACAAATTGAAATGCTTGCTTATCTTTTGTGAACTTACAGTTTAAAACAACAATTTGATACTCGCCCTGAGCTTTATTTTGAGCACCATCTACTGATTCTAATTTGCCTAAGCTGGCGTTTAATTGCCCCCAAACTTTTTCCAGACTTTCTACCGTGATTTTATCCTTTAAGGAAGGATCAAAAAATGCTTGAGCATCTGTATACTTTCCTTCATCTAACTTTGAGAAAAAGCTATTGGCGGTTTCAATATAGGCTAATATGTTTTGGGCAAAAGTGGCAGTACTTAAAAGTAATGCTATTAATAAGAGTTTAAATTTCTTAATCATTGATGGTTATGAATAGTTAATTGTTAGACCATTTTAAGGTTTTAATCATTCGGTCTATATCTGTTTTTATGAATTTTATAATAGGCTGTATAGAATCTTCTTTTGGCTTTTCGTTAAAATATAAAGAAGCTCTTAAAAAATGTTTTGTACTATCTGTTAATAAAAATTGTGAAGAAGAAGCGGTATTTCCCTCTATAGTATAAAATATTCCATAGACTTTGTTTTCAGGGATTTTAATTATTCCTTCATCTATTCCAGTAGCTTTAACGGTATGTTTAAAGGCTAATTTTCTAGAATCTTCTACTAATTTATTAAATTCTTGCTTAGAATTTATTGGGTAATAGCTAATATGTAAACGGGCATTAAATTGAGGAAAAGTTAAATTATACCAGTTGGGATGATTTCCATCAGCACTATCTAAATACATTTTGGCATATTTTGGATACTCAAAACTATATGGTGTTTGATTATTAAATAGCTGATAGCTTTTTTTAGGAAACTCAATTCTAAAATACCCTCTAGGTTTAGGTGCATAGTCTTCTGAGTTGCCGCATGAAGAAATAGCAAGTACTAAAAAAAGAATGAAAAAATAATATTTCATGGGTTTAAGGTATAAAATTTTGATGAATCATGGGCAACAAATATCTACCTTAAAATGAAAAAGTAATTTGTTACTTATTCCAGATTTCCCAAGATTTTTCAGCTTGAAGTTCTAGCATTTCTGCCCCGTTTTTTATTTTAGCTCCTTTTTCTTTTCCTTTTTTCAGGAAAGTAGTTTCGGCCGGGTTATAAATTAAGTCATACAACAAATGCTTATTTGTTAAGTATTGGTAAGGAATATCCGGACAGTTTTCTACATCAGGGAAAGTACCCAAAGGGGTAGTATTGATAATAATTCTATATTCTTTTAAAGTGGCTTCGCTAAGGTCATTATAGTTCAGCATTCCTTTTAAAGGCCTGCGACTTACAAATTTATAGTCGATTTTTAATTTTTCTAATACAAATTTAACCGCTCTGGCCGCTCCGCCGTTTCCTAGTATTAAAGCTTTTTTATGATGGCTCTCTAGTAATGGCTTTAATGATTTTTCAAAACCATAAGCGTCTGTATTGTAGCCTATTAATTTAGGTTTATGAGCATTTAGTGTACACAATTCGCCAGAAAAAATAGATTTTACCGAATGGTGATGCGTTACTTTAATACAGTTTACGGCATCAATTTCTTGCGCATCTTTATCAATCTCGTCTAAATAATACATTACCCCAATTTTATGAGGAATGGTTACATTTAAACCACACAGGTATTTCTCCTTTGCTAGTAATTGGGGTAAATCACTTAGCTTTTGTACAGGAAAAAGTTCATATACACAATCATCTAAGTTTTCTGCTTTAAATTTTTCTGTGAAATATTTTTCAGAGAAGGAATGCCCAAGGGGATAACCAATTAAACCAAATTTTTTCATCAAATCTAAACCCATAGGTAGTTTTTATGACTACCTCTTTTCATTACTTCATATTTAAAAAATGGTTAAAAGTATCTCCGCGTAACCCTAATCTGATGGTTTCTAATGGGATAACTTCTGCAGGCGCTATGTTACCTAAGTTTACATTTGCGCCAATTAATTCTATAAACCAAACTTGTTGTGCTTTTTGAGGAGCTTCCCAAATTATGGTTTCTTCTGGTATTTGAGTTAAAATCTCATCTACCAAGCCTTGTCTTACTTCTCCAGAGTCTCTATAAATTCCTACATTTCCACCTTCTCTTGCTTCGGCAATTACCTTCCAAGATCCAGCCTCAATTTCGGCTTTCATCAATTTGATCCACTTATATGGTGCAAAAATCTTTTTCTCGTCTTTGGAGCCTACTTCAGATATTACGGTAACATCTTTACTTAAGGTTTGGATGTATTCGCATTTTTCTTCGTGAGGAATTTCTATAGAACCATCAGAAACTTCTACATACTCCATTCCATATTTATCCAATACTTTGCGGTAATCGTCAAACTGGTTTCTAATTACAAAGGCTTCAAATAAAGTCCCACCAAAGTAAACGGGAATACCTGCTTCCTTATATAATTTCAATTTGTCTGTCAGATTTGGAGTTACGTAAGAAGTAGACCAACCTAATTTCACAATATCTGTATGTCCACCAGAAACTTCTAAAAAGTCTTCTACCTGTCTTAAGCTTAATCCTTTATCCATTACCATGGTTAAGCCATTCTGGCGAGGTTTTGCGGTACGCTCAGGAATATTATTTAAAGTATAGTTCATATTTGGGTGCAAAAATCAAAAAAAAAAATCAAAATTTTATGAAATTGATTTTTTTTGTAATCTGGTGTATAAAATTTATTTTGAGAATCTGTTAATGATATCTACAATTACCTTATTGGTTTGTAGTTGTGGAAGGTATTCAAACAACAGATAATTTTTTTCTACGTCTGTATTTAAGGCAATCTCTAACTGGTTTAACGCTTCATTGTATTCTCCGTTTGCAAACAGATAGGCTACAAAACGGTAATAAAGTTCTGCAGAATCCGGATTATTTTTTATTCCAAGTGCAATAATCTCAATACATTTTGGGATATTATCTTGTTCAAAAACAACGGAAGAATAATCTAACCAAGCCTCGGTATCTAATGGATTTAAATCTACCACTTTTTCATAAGCCGCTTCAGAATCTTTTAAATTCCCTAATTTATAGTGTGCATCTGCAATAGCAAACCAATAATCTGGATTTTGATCATCAATGTTCAAGGCTTTTTTATAGAAATGAAGCGATTCAAAATAACGCTCTTCAAAATCAAGTGTAACCCCAATTCCATACCAGGCATCAGCCAATTTAGGGTCCATTTTTACAGATTTTTTGTAAAAAGAACGGGCTTCATCCATTTTTTCTAGCTTTTCATAACATTCGCCTATAGCACAATAAGTATCAGCATTGGGTTTTTCGTACTCAAAAGTTTGTCGGTAAACCTCAATAGCTTCATCAAAACGATCCAACTGAACCAGTGCATTTCCTTTATTGAAATAAGCCGAAGCAAAACTATCTTTAATTAAAATGGCATAATCATAAGCATCAATAGCTTTCTCAAATAGAGAAAGTTTGTGAAAAGCGTTTCCTAAATTGTACCATGCCGCAAAAGAGTATGGCTCGTTATCAATATATTGCTCGTAAAATTGTATACTTTCTTCTTGTTTATCTAAAACATCATAACAAAATGCCAGTTCATATAAGGCATCTTGGTTCTCCATATTATTTTCTAAGCAAAGCTTAAGATAAGTTACAGCCTCATCATAATCGCCCATGTTTTGATAAACGAAAGCAATTTGCATTAAGACTTCATCTTTATTTTCGGCCATTTGTAAAGCCTTTTTTAGATTTTCTAAAGCATCTTCATGGCGATCCATACTCTCGTATATGTTTCCTTTAATCATGTAGATGTCTGGATCAGATGGCTCTAATAATTCTGCTTTTTCAAGCGATTCAAAAGCCTGTGTTATTTCGTTTGTAAAAACATTTAGTTGGGCTTTTTTTATGTGGAAAATTGCTGCATAGGGGTGTTGCATTACCGCATAATCTATTACTTGTAATGCCTTAACAGGATCGTTTTTATCAATATAGTAATCGATGATGTTTTCAAATGCTTGCGCATCAAAGAAATATTGATCCTGATTACGAATCATCTCTTCATAACGCTCTACTGAAAGTTTTGGATCTTCAGTAAAATCAAATTCGAATTCTTCTTCCATTCTTTATCAAATATTAAGAGAACGTTTTAAAGTGGTTAAAATTTGAGTATTGTAACCCCTTTATTGATTTATTACTCTCAAATTATAATTTATACAAACAAATTTTATTTTTATTTTTCAACAATTAGACAATTAAAAGTCTAATCAATTGATTTTAAAAACGGTATAATAAATCAGGGTTGATTATTATTTTGTGGTGATGTTAGTATGAATGCGCTCTCTTTATAAATTATTAACTTTACAAAGTTACCAAATTAAACCTAAGGTTTTAACATTAAATAACCCATATCAGCCCAATTAATATGCAAGTAGCCATAGAAAATGTATTAAAGAATCTTGGAATAGATGAAATTAATGATGCCGTAAGCACCGGAAAAAATTGGAAAAGTAGTGCTCAAGCACAAGTAAAGGATGTTCACTCTCCGGTTGACGGAAAAAAAATAGCAGCTGTTAAATTTGCCACAGCTAAAGATTATGAAGAAACTATTGCGGCAGCTCAAGAAGCCTTTTTAAGTTGGCGAATGGTGCCTGCGCCTAAAAGAGGCGAAAT
>JBILPO010000182.1:0-4827 GCA_044373805.1 Pelobium sp. | reverse complement strand
ACGGTAAATCAAATACATATTGGTGTTTTAGCCAGCACTGAAAAAAGGGAAGTTGTAGATACGAGTTGGCAGGTTTCAGAATTGCTTTTCTTTGATGATTTGGAAGGTCAACTTATTTACCAAAAACATCCTATTCATTTAGCTTTTGCAGAAAAGTATAGCCATTTATTGGCTAAAATAGTGGTTTACGATGCTTTAGATGTGTGATATTTACAGACATTCCACCCCGATGGGGTATTTTGATTTTTTAACTAATTTATTAAGAAAGTATTTGTGATAAATTAGTTGGATTTTGACGAGTATCAAAAACATTTATTATTTCTATTCTACTTTTTGAATCGTTGATCCAATAGATGATTTTATAATTTTTATATATGAGGTATCTGAATTTTTGAGATCTTTCTTTTAATAATTCCTCTATTTGACCCATAAGTGGGGTTTTATCTAAATCAATGGTTTTATCAATAATTTCATTTACTAGTTTCAAAGCAATTTTCTTACTCGCTTTAAACTGATAGTAATCATAAATATCAGTTAGTTTCTGCTCTGCAAATTCTGTCCAGAAAACACTTAACCCCATTCTTGAGTTTTAGATTTCAAATCAGAGGCTTTAACCATTCTATCATTAATGGAATCATCTAATGATTGATCTATACTATTATTTAATTGCTCAATAGACATAGGCTTTAAACTCGAGTCATAGAATTCAGTTTTTTTCTTTCTTAAAATATTTTCTAAACTACTGATAATCTCTTCATTCTGGAGCTTTAAAAATTCCTGCACAAAGAATATTTTTCTAGTTTGTAAATCCATAATCAAATATAATGATTTATTAAAAAAATTTAAGGAATAATCTGATTATCAAACTTAAGAAACAATAGAAGGAAAAATTCCTATCGCCAAAATGATGGTGGAAATGATGAATACAAGAATCAATAAGTAATTACTTCCCTCCCGCTCTTTCACTTCATTTTCGGTTGGCTTTAAAAAGAAATTTAAGGGGATTTTTAGATAATAAAATAAAGAAACTACGGTGGTTAAAGCGGCTATGACCAATAAACCGGCAACATATACATCGGCGGAAGCCAAATTAATTAAAGCGCTAAACACTAAAAATTTAGCTATAAAACCTGCTGTTGGCGGTAAGCCAGTTAAGGAAATCATTAAAAGGACCATTAAAACCCCTATAAATGGCGCTTTTTTACCTAATCCTTTATAATCTGAAAGGGCTAAAGCTCCATACTTGTTTTCTAAATAGGTGAAAGACATAAAAGTACCTGCATTCATTAAGGTATAGGCTAGCAAATAAAATAATAAAGCTTTTAAAATGGCATCTTGCGGAAGCAGAAAAAGCATTAAAATAAAGCCGGTATGCCCAATGGCAGAGTAAGCCATCATCCTTTTTGGATCTTGCTGAAAAATTGCAATGGTATTCCCTAAAATCATAGAAGCGGCAGAAACGCCCAATATAAGTTGTGTAAATACATTTCCTCCTAATATTTGAAATTGAGGTAGGATGTAAAACAACAATCCAAAAACTGCAATTTTGGGTGCGGTAGAAAGGAAGGAAGTAACAGACGTGGGCGCAACTTGATAAGCATCGGGAGTCCAGAAATGGAATGGGACAAAAGATAATTTAAAACCAATACCTGTCATTAATAAAATAACGGCTAAAGCACTTCCTGCATTACCAATTTGGATTAATCCGTTTACCAATTCAGTTCCGTAAAGGTTGATGGTGCCTGTAAAGCCATAAATTAAGCTGATTCCGTATAACATCATGGCCGAAACTACAGCGCCAAATAACACATATTTCATTCCTGCTTCGGCTTGATTATTTTGATAAGCATTGTAACTCACCATTAAATAGGAAGCTAAAGAAATCATTTCTATAGAGAGGTAAAGCATCAATAAATTAGCAGAAGAAATGAGTAAAAACATGCCTAAAACTGACGCTAAAAATATGCTGATAAAATCATTAACTCCTTTAGAATTATGTTTTAAACGATGATCTTGATAAAAAAATAAAAGTGATAAAAGAGAAGCAAAAACCACCAATAATTTAAATTGAATAGCCGCTTTTGTTAAGCTAAACATACCGTTGAATAAGAGTAGGTTGGTGCTTATTTCAGTCAATTGTTTGAATAAAAAACCTGCACTGATTATTAAACTCAGCATCGCGAAAGCAAAAACAATTAGCTTTGATTTTTTGATAAATAAATCCAGCAAAATCACCAATAAAAAACCAGCAATAATTGTCCATTCTGCGGCCAAATAAGGCAGCGAATTTAAAATATCATTGATAGTTTGGGTAATATTTGGGAGGTTTTCCATGAAACTATTTAAACAATAATATAAACTGATTAATAGAAGAACTCAACACATTAAAAACTAAAGATGGCATTACACCTAAAACTAAAGCTAATGCAGCCAAAGGAAATAGCGCTATTTTTTCTCTAAAATTTAAATCTACCAATTGCGCTTTCCATTCTACTTTTTTCAGTCTTAAAGTTCCAAAAAACATGCGTTGTAACGTCCAAAGAAAATAACCTGCTCCCAGTAAAATTCCTATGGCGGCTATTACAGCCATCCATCTTGGTAATAAACCGTTTAAGCTTTGAGAACTGAATGCGCCAATTAAAGAAAAAGCCTCTGCTATAAAGGCCGAAAATCCGGGCAAACCAAGAGATGCAAAAAAAGCAATCATCACAAAACCGGTAAAAATTGGCATTTGGTTAGCTAAACCTCTAAAATTATAAATGTCTCTATCTTGAACACGATTATAAATTACCCCCACAATAAAGAATAACATCACCGAAAGGAAACCGTGGGAAATCATTTGCATCATAGCACCATTAATCCCCTCGGAAGTTAAGGAAGCGATACCCAACAATACAAAACCCATGTGAGAAACAGATGAATAGGCAATTAACCTTTTTAAATCGGTTTGAGCCAAAGCATTCATGGCGCCATAAATGATGGAAATTACGCCCAATAATCCCATCCACCAAGAAAGTGAAACGGCTATTTCAGGGAAAATTCCGTAGGCAATTCTGATGATTCCGTAACCACCTACTTTTAATAAGATGCCGGCAAGAATAATAGAAATTGGCGTTGGTGCTTCTACGTGAGCATCAGGCAACCAAGTGTGAAAAGGAAAAACAGGGACTTTTATCGCGAAAGCAATAAAAACAATGACAAACCCAATTGCCCTAGCAGAAAAACCAAAGATTTGAGTATTGGCTAATGCCGAGAAAATTGAACCTGCTGAATAATTTGCAGGATTCATGGCGTGAACCATATTAAAAGTATGGTTTCCAGTCTCTGGATCGGTTACGGAAAGGTATAAACCTGCAATCACCAATAACATAAAAATAGATCCAAAAAGGGTGTATAAGAAGAATTTAATTGCTGCATACTCTCGGCGAACGCCACCCCACATTCCGATTAAAAAATATAAAGGCAATAACATTAACTCATAAAAAATGTAGAAAAGAAACAAATCTAAGGAGCAAAAAACACCAATAATGGCCGTATCTAACAATAAAAAAAGAGCGAAGTAGCCTTTTAAATTAGCTTTAATTTCCCAGCTAGAAAGCGAAGCGATGAACATGACCAAAGCAGAAAGCCAAATTAAGCCAATAGAAAAACCATCAACACCTAAAAGATAATCTATTTGGAGGGTACCAAAACTGCCAACATCTAGTCGAATCCAATCCAATTTCTCTAACCATTGGTACTGCGACAATTGGTTTACGCCTGCAAAGCCATCTCCGGTTTTAAAATTAAAATACATCCAACTGGCAATTAATAGTTGAACCAACGAAACGCCAACCGTTAAGTATTTAAAATAATGATTCAGAGCTTTAGGCATCAGCAAGATGAACAAGCCAAAAACCAAAGGAAGAAATATTAAAATGGATAATAATCCCATATCAAATGATGAGTTTATAAATAAAGAATGTTAAAAATATGAGCAACATCCAAATAAAATAATGTTGCAATTTGCCACTTTGCATGCCTCTTAACCAAATACCAACTCGACTGATTAACCAAGCAGATCCGTGGACTAAACCATCAATTATATTGCTATCAAACCACGACGCTATTTTTGAAATGATGATGACGATATTGCTTAATAAATGGATAAATCCATCTATTATTTTTTGATCAAACCAGTAAAATGCTTTGGTTTTGAAGAGCAAAATCCTAATTAAGAAGACATCATAAAACTGATTAAAATACCACTGATTAAAGGATAGTTTATAGTACCAGCTTTGCTGATTATTGAACGACAATGTGATTTTTGCATACGCTTGATAAGCCACAAAAATTAAGGCAAAACTGAGCACATTGATATAAATAGGAACTAAAATAGAGTACATCCCTTTATGATGCGGATGGTTATTCCAACTTGCATAAATCCATGAACTTTCTAAATTAAATGGATTGAAAGCGAAGAATAATGCAAAACAAAATAAAGCCAAAATGATTACTGGAAGTGTCATCCAACGATTAGGATCGGTGATTTTTAACTCTTCTACAGTTTTACCCAAAATTTGAGGTAACCTAAATTCACCAAAGAAAGCCTTAAAAACGACTCTAAAAATGTAAAAAGTAGTAAGCCATGAGGTGATAGAAACCAATAAAGGGAAAACCCAATAAATACCGCCACGTTCACTAGCCCATTCAAAAACACTCACTAAAATGGCATCTTTTGATAAATAGCCTGATGTAAATGGCAATCCTGCTAAAGCAATAGCCGCGGCCACAAAAACAATGAAAGTTATGGGCATGAGTTTTCTTAAACCACCCATTACCTCTAAA
>JBILPO010000010.1:0-16273 GCA_044373805.1 Pelobium sp. | reverse complement strand
CCTGCCTCAGGCTGACTGATAGTTACAATATTTTTTTATCAGCAATATCAATCAAGTACTGACCATAACCACTTTTTACCAATGGCTCACCTAATGTACGTAATTGGTTGGCGTCTATAAAATTCATTCGGAATGCAATCTCTTCTATACAGCCAATTTTTAAACCTTGGCGATCTTCAATTACCTGAACAAATTGCCCTGCCTGCATCAAAGATTCAAAAGTACCGGTATCTAACCAAGCAGTCCCTCGGCTTAATAAACCAACTTTTAATAAACCTCTTTCTAAATATACTCTATTGATATCTGTAATTTCTAACTCACCTCTAGGGGATGGCTTAATGTTGCTTGCAATTTGTACCACCTCATTGTCATAAAAATAAAGTCCTGGGACTGCATAATTAGATTTAGGATGAGTTGGTTTTTCTTCTATGGAAATTGCATTTTTATTTTCATCAAACTCTACTACTCCATAACGTTCTGGGTCATTTACCGGATAGGCAAATATTACGCCACCTATTGGGTCATTGTTGGCTTGCATCAATTTGGCCATTCCGTCACCAAAGAAAATATTATCTCCTAAAACTAAGGCAACAGCGTCATCACCAATAAAATCTGCCCCAATAATAAATGCTTGAGCTAATCCATCAGGAGAAGGTTGTTCTGCATAAGAGAATTTGCAACCTAAGCTTTCTCCGTTACCTAATAGTTTTTGAAAACCAGGCAAATCATGAGGAGTAGAAATAATTAAGATTTCGTTAATTCCGGCTAGCATCAATGTTGATAAAGGATAATAAATCATCGGTTTATCGTAAATAGGCATCATTTGCTTACTTACTGCTAACGTTAAGGGATGTAATCTGGTGCCTGAGCCACCTGCAAGTATAATTCCTTTCAATTTATATTGATTTTAAGAATTAGAATTTAATAAATTTAACATAAGATGGACAAAGCTAAAAATTTATACCTTATTTAAGGCATAAATATTTTCTTCTAATTCCTTATACCACTCCTCGCCATATTTTCTAATCAATGGGCCTTTTAAAAATTGATAAACTTTTACTTGATGCTCGTCGCCAAAACTACAAGCTGTACCGCAAATGCTCCATCTATCATAATGTAACATATCAAATTCTGGGTATTCTGTTAATCGAATAGGGTAGAGGTGACAAGATATTGGTTTCTGAAAACCTATTTCTCCGTCTTCATAAGCTTTTTCAATGGCGCATTTGGTAATGCCGTTTTCCCAAATCACATATGCACATTCTTTATTTGTATCTACACAAGGAGTGGTTAAATCTCCATCAAAGTCTTTTACAGAAGTACCAACGGCTTCCACCGTTTGAATACCTTTGGCGGTCATGTAAGGTTTTACTTTTGGGTAAATTTCTTCTAAAATAGCCACTTCGCTTTCAGATAATGGTGCTCCTGCATCGCCTTCAATGCAACAAGCTCCTTTACATTTTTCTAAGTGACAAATGAAATTTTCTTTAATCAGATCTTCAGAAACTAAATGTCCACCAATCTCAATCATTATTTTCTCTTTCATATTTAATTCTTTAATCCTTTATCTTTTCTCCGCCTTTGTTTACCATTCCCTTCTTTTGAGCAGGATTTCCATACCATAATTCGAAATCACTCACAGACTTTGTTAATACGCTTCCAGCGCCAATTAAGGCATATTCTCCAATGGTATTTCCACAAATGATGGTACTGTTTGCGCCAATACTCGCCCCTTTTTCTACCGCAGTAACTAAAAATTCGGTTTTGCGATTGATGAATGCTCTTGGGGTTAAAATATTTGTAAAAACAACTGAAGGGCCAATAAAAACATCATCTTTTATTTCAACTCCATCAAAGAGACATACATTATTCTGTATTTTAACACCGTTGCCAATCTTTACGTTTTTTCCAATAAATACATTCTGACCAATGTTGCAATTCGCTCCAATGACAGAGCCTTCAGAAATGTGACAGAAATGCCAAATAGCAGTTCCTTTTCCAATGCTTACATTTTCATCTATAAAGGATGAAGAATGAATATAAAAATCAGTTTTTTGCATTGAAGAACGCTTTAATACTATTACTCACATAGTTAATATCTTCTTTACAAAGCAAAGGGTGAATAGGCAAAGACAATACACCCCTACATAAATCTTCAGAAATAGGACAATATACCCTATATTGAGTGTAAGCCTTTTGTTGGTTTAATACTTTAGGATAATAAACCATGGTTTCTATTCCTTTTTCTTTTAGAAAATATTTTAACTCATCTCTTTGGTTATCGGTAACTTTAATGGTAAACTGATGCCAGGAATGTAAATTATGCTGATGCACTTTTGGTAATTGAATAAATGATAAGTTAGCGAGTTCATTTAAATATTGATCAGCTATATTTTGCTTTATGGATAGGTTTTTTGATAAATGGTTTAATTTATGATTTAATATAACGGCCTGTAAAGTATCTAATCTAGAATTGATACCCACCATTTCATGTTCGTACTTTTTTACTTGCCCATGATTGGCTATCATTCTTATTTTTCTTGCCAATTCATCATCATTGGTAAATAGTGCGCCACCATCACCCAAGCAAGAAAGATTTTTAGTGGGAAAGAAAGAAGTACAGCCTATTGCTCCAAAAGTCCCTAAAAATTTCTCTTCCTGATGGAGCATATATTTTGCGCCCAGTGCTTGTGCATTATCCTCTATTACTGGAATGTTATGCTTAACAGCGATTTGATGCAGCTCTTGTAAATTACCTGCTTGACCAAATAAATGTACAGGAATGATTGCTTTTGTTTTGGAAGTGATTGCTTTTTCTAAAGCGGAATGATTGATTTGAAAATATGTTGGGTCCACATCTACTAAAACGGGTGTTGCGCCCAATAAACAAACTACTTCAATAACAGCTATGTAAGAAAAGGCAGGGATAATTACTTCATCGCCAATGCTAATGTCTAAAGCCATGAGGGCAATTTGTAAGGCATCTGTCCCGTTTCCGCAGCCGATGACATGCTTTACTTTTAGATATTGAGCTAAATTATTTTCAAAAACAGCGACTTCTTCTCCCTTAATGTAATTTGCTTTTTCTAAAGCCTGAATGATTTCCGGTTCCAATATAGGTTTGAGTAGCTGATATTCAGCCGCAAGATCAATCATTTTTATCTCCTTCATATTAAAGTCGGGCATCTACAAAATTTCTATCAATGATAGATTTAGTGTCAAAAACTACTGCATTGTTTGCTTTAAATAAACTAAAATCTATGTTATGGAATTGGCTATGCGCTACAGCGATGATTACCGCTTGGTATTTTTGAGCATCTATTTGATGGATGACGTCTATTTTGTATTCTTTTTTTATTTCTTTGGCATTAGCCCAAGGGTCATAAACATCCACGCACAAATCAAAAGAAACCAATTCTTTATAAATATCTATCACTCGGGTGTTTCTAATATCCGGACAGTTTTCTTTAAAAGTAAATCCAAGTATTAAGACTCTTCCCTCCATAATTTTATGCTCTTTTTTGAGCATTAATTTAACGAGTTTATTAGCTACAAACATACCCATATTGTCGTTCACCCTTCGTCCGGATAGAATAACTTGTGGATGATATCCCAAAGATTCTGCTTTGTAAGCTAAATAATAAGGATCAACGCCAATACAATGCCCACCAACTAAACCAGGTTTAAACTTTAAAAAATTCCATTTGGTGGCTGCTGCTTCTATCACATCAATGGTGTCAATATTCATCCGATCAAAAATGAGAGCCAGTTCATTTACAAAAGAAATATTGAGATCTCTTTGTGCATTTTCAATAGCTTTAGAAGCTTCAGCTACTTTTATACTAGGCGCTAGATGCGTTCCTGCGGTAATGATGGTTTGATAAAGCTGATCGACTTTATCAGCAGTAGCGGCATTGGAGCCGGATGTTACCTTTATAATTTTTGTGAGGGTATTGATTTTATCGCCGGGATTGATACGTTCTGGCGAATAGCCTACAAAAAAATCTGAATTAATTTTTAAGCCACTTATTTTTTCTAATAATGGAATGCAATCTTCCTCAGTACAACCCGGATAAACGGTAGATTCATAAATGACCAGATCATTGGGTTTGAGTATTTGCCCAATCATTTGGCTAGCTTTTATCAGCAAGCTTAGATCGGGTGATTTAAACTGATTAATTGGTGTGGGAACCGTAACGATATAAATGTTACAGTTTTCAATGTCTTGTAAATGAGAAGAGAAGGAGAGGAGATGCGCACTCTTTATTTCTTCTTTAGATAGTTGTTTGGTTTGATCGTTAAACTGTTGTAAATCTTTGATACGGTGTTGATTGATGTCAAAGCCTACGGTTTCGAAAACCCTACCAAAAGCGGCTGCTAAGGGTAAGCCTACATATCCCTGTCCTATAATTCCTATTTTATACGTTACCTTTTTTAGGATATTCTTATTCATCGAAAGGTAAAAATATGAAATTATTTGAGATATAGTATGGGTTACTTGGCTAGTTCTAAGGGTTGCTTTAACCCGCTAGCTGAGGCTATCTCCATAATTATAGAGCCCACTAATACTTCTGCTTGCGCCCTAACAGGTATTCTGTTGCCATCATCAGTTACCCATAAATATAGTTTACTGTCTCTTCTGAAAACCCGACCTGGTTTTATAGAGGGACTAAATTTTAAACACCTTATGGTGCCTAAATTAGTTTTTAAAACTTCTTTGCCAATATATTCAATAGTTAGGGGGGTAACCTCATCATCTAAAAAATAATAGAGCGTAAATAAGTCACCTTGTTTTACATTGCTTAGATCTAAATTACGGGCAAAATAATAGGCAGATACTAAATCGAAAGTTTGACTTACGGGAGATTTAAAGGTGCCTTTTTTGGCTACTATTTTTTGTTCTGATTGGTAAAATCTCACCCTATCATTTCTGGTGTATCGGGCTTCACGAATATTCTCTGTGTACAAATAAGGCGTGAATGTTTTTTGATCTATATAAGAATCATATCTGTTCCTCACTTTATAAAACATATCAAAAGTACCAGAAGTTACGCCTTGTGCCGTAAGATGATAGGTGGGTTTATTGTTGAACTTAATATCGGTTGTTGTCACCTGTATAGTGGCTTCCGCTGCTGTAATAAAACCATATTTAAGCTTGTATTTGATGGTTTCACCGGCATTAAATGTTGAGCTATCTAAATAAGGTAAATTTTGCCCTTCAGATAACATTGTGGTGGAAATTAAAAAGAAAAGTATTGAAAATATTTTTTTCATAATGCTAATTACACAATAAATGCTCCAAAATTAATCTTTTCTTTTAAAGACAGGTACAGTAGAGCAGGGCTCTCCATACATCACACTTTTTGCCACATTTACTAATTTTGAAGTGATGGCCACATATGCTGCCGTTGGAACAGGAATATCTCCACATCCTTTGATTACCAAACGTTGATCTTTAAATTGTTCAGCATCTAATTTGTCAATGGCTAATAAATAGAGGGCTGTTTCTAGCATTTCTAAATCTCCAAATACAAAATAGTTTGCCACATTGCTAAGTTTGGATGCAATGAGCATATAAGCCCATGTAGGTACAATGGCATCAGCAGAGCAAATTACAGCTACATTTTTCCCCGCATAAAATTGCCAGTCATGAGTCTTTATAAATTCCCTGAAATCTTTTTCTCTTAGCATTAATCCATGAAAAAGATTTTCTTTGATATCATAAACCAGTCGTTCTCCAGGATGATAAAGATTTGCAAGGTCAAAAGAAACCAATCCGCTTTGCGCCACTTTATTGATTATATTTTCTTGAATGTCCATATTTCTTTAAACAAAAAAACCGAAGACAATTAAAGCCTTCGGTTTCAAAATTAAGTATTTTATCTATTAATAGAACTTAGCTCTATCGTCTTTTATATTTGCTTTTTTACGTAAAACTTCAAAAACTGAAGCATCAACTTGCTGAGATATAGATTGTTCTAATTGTTCTTTAACTTTTAGCACATTGCTTAAAGCCGGTGGATTAGTAAAACTTTTTACAGTATAAACATAAACACCTCTATCTCCCTCTACTATTTTTGACAATTTATTAGGTTGTGAACCAAAAATAGAGCCTATTACTTTGTTTTCTTGTGCCACTCCCGGAATTACTGGGTTTGCAAAAACTACATTTTCTACCGGAACCACAGTAGTTCCTAATTTTTGTGCAATTTGAGTTAAAGAAGATGCACCAGCAGTAGCTTTTTCAAATTTTTCTTTTAAAACTTTTGCCTGAACAGATTTCTTCACTTCCGGCTCAATCTGTTTTTTAACATCATCTAAAGATAAAGTACCTTCTGGTTTTATTTTAGTTAAAACCGCTACAATGTATTTATCACCAATATCAAAGATCTCATCAGATACTTTACCTTCATCTGTTTTGTAAACCCAACGAATTAAGTTACGAGCATCTTCTAAACCAGGTAAGCTTGATTGTAGTGGTCCTACATCTTCTCCAACTAATTTATTTAATTTCTCTTTTTGTGCGTTTTCATTAAACTGAGTAGCGTTGCTTACATTGCTTAAAAAGCTTTGTGCTTTTTGGTAAGCAACTTGCTCTGTTGAAGAGCTTGGGGCTAATGACTTATCAACAACAGCTACTTTTACTACTTTAGAAGAGCCTATTTGATTTTGAATATTAATTAAATGCACTCCGTACTGTGTAGATACAATCATTAACTGACCAGTTGAGCCATTAAATACTGCATCTTCAAATTGAGGGATCATTGCTCCTCTGCCAAAGGTTCCTAAATCGCCACCTTTATCTTTAGAACCATCAGTTCCATATTGAGCGGCTAATTTTGCAAAATCAGCACCGCCCTGTATCAATTTCTTTAAAGAATCAGCTTTAGCTAAAGCTTTATCTGCACCACCTTCTGTAGCTGGGTTAATTAAAATATGACGAGCTTTTACAGAATCTGGGCTCACTCTAGCATCAATTAGTTTAGCTACTTTATAAGCGCCATTAGAAAAATAAGGGCCGTAAATAAAACCATTACCTGCATTAAACATTACAGAATCTAAAGCTGGTTCTAATTGACCTTTTTTCTGATAAACTAAGGGTGCCTTTGTATCCGAATTAATGGCTACAAATAAAGAGTCGTTGGTTGACGTTCTTAATCCATCAGTAATTTTAGACATTTTCATTTTCGTGTCTAAAGTATCTTGCTTAGATGGGGCAGCGTCAAAAGCTACATATTCAAAACTTCTGGTTTCGGTAGCGTTTTTAAACTTGTATTTGTTTTTTTCGTAATAGTCTTTGTAGTCTGTATCTGTGATTTTAACTTCTGCATCTGGTACGGATCCGAAATCAGTAAATACATAATCAAAGTTCACTAACTTATTTCTGTTGGTATATTCGTCTTTTGCATCAAGGCTATTTACGTAAATACCATTTTTAACTAAATTAATGTACTTCTCATTAATTCTCTGTTGTTGTACATTGTCTTCCAAAGCAACCCATTGAGACTTCATCTGACCAGAAGGATCTGTATCAGCACTTTTTCTTGAGCTAATTGCTGTCGCTCTATCAAATTGACCGGTTTGCTGATTAGTGAAAATTTGCTTTACCTGATCGGAAGGATTATCAAACAATAAATCAAATAACTCTGCCTGTCCAACAGTTAAGCCTATTTTGGCAGTCTGTTGTTTAAGAATAATTCCAGAAACCGTTTGATTCCAAGTGTTTTCTACTACGTAAGACATCATCTGACCGTTTAAGCTTCCCATTTGAGCTTTAAACTGTTGAGAGTTTTGTTCTACTTTTTCATTAAAATCTTTGTAAGAAATAGCTTCACCAGCTACTTTACCTACTTCACTTTGCGAATCGGCTATAAAACCTTGTCCACTTCTTATCGCATCACTTAAAAGGAACGCCACAATTGCAATACCAATAGCGACTACTATAATCACCCCCGCTCGGTTACGCAAAAAACCCATAATACCCATATGACCGTATTTTTTTTTAATTTTAGAGGGCGCAAGATACAAATTTAGCTTAAAGCATAAAATTTTATTGTTTAAATAGTTAGGTTAAATTATCTCCTCAAAAACCCGTAAAATAGCCTGATAGCTTTATCTTCTGTTCTTGAGATTTATTTATTAATTCCTAGTATTTCTTTTGCTAAAGGTTTTTTTCATGTTCAAACCTCAATTTTAAATTAATTTTTAGGAAAGCAATGTCATTCGTTCTTACTTTCCTTTAGTCTTATTTTACACTGTAGTCCGCCCAATTCTCAAACCCATCCCTCTTCGGGCTGCCGTTTCACCCAAGTTTATTTTACAAAGGTTGTTGCTATTTAACTTAAAAATATACGGGTTATTAAAAACAAAAGCTAGTCTTTTTTTGCTGATGTATTATAAATGAAGAAGACTTTTTTAACCGCCGAGTGGCGAAAACTGGCTATGGCCAATTACATTATCAATCCAGAACTTTTGCAAAAGTATGTTCCGCCCCATACCGAGCTAGATTTTTATAATGGCAATTGCTACGTAAGTTTAATTGGGTTTATGTTTTTGAATACCAAAATAAAAGGCTTTAAAATTCCTTTTCATGTGAATTTTGAAGAAGTTAATTTGCGTTTTTATGTGCGATATAAAGAAGCAAACGAATGGCGAAGAGGAGCAGTTTTTATTAGCGAGGTAGTTTCTAAACCCATGATTTCTTTAGTAGCCAACACTTTATTCCACGAACATTATACCACCTTAAAGACCAAACATAGTTGGGAAACAAAAAATAATAGTCTGCATATTTCTTATCAATGGAAAAAAAAGGAGTGGTACAAATTTGCTTTAGAAGCAGAATTGAAAGCGCAACCTTTTTTGCAAGGAAGTGAGGAACAATTTATTACAGAACATTACTGGGGCTATACCACAGCCAATAAGCGCAAGACTTCTGAATATGGGGTAGAGCATCCGTCATGGGAGATTTATAAGGTTAACAATCACCAAATAGAAGTTGATTTTGAAGATATGTACGGTAAAGATTTTGCCTTTTTAAATCAGGAACAACCGAATTCTGTTTTTTTAGCAGAAGGTTCTGAAGTTTTGATAAGAGACGGTAGAAAGATTTAAGTTTTTTGGCACCAGCCCTGCAAAATAAACCTGATAGGACGAAAAGCCCGGATTGGCGTGTTTTGGCTGGTGAATGGGGAAAGACAAACGTACTTGTAGGGATAGCAGGACTGCCATTAAAATGAGCATTGACATTGCTTTTCAAAAAATTTCATTGCCTTTAACTACTTTTGCAAACAATGGACACAATTATTTTAAAAAAGGGTAAAGAGAAAGCTGTTTTACAACGTCATCCTTGGGTTTTTTCTGGTGCTTTACAACAAGTGAAAGGCAAACCAAAAAATGGTGATTTAGTGAAAGTAATTGCTTTTGACGAGGAGTTTTTAGCTTACGGGTATTTCAACGGATCGTCTAGGGTAGCGGTAAGGCTGTTGAGCTGGGAAGAAGAAAATTTACCTGAAGAGTTGTGGTGGAGAAAGCGTTTGCGAGCTGCTGTGGCTGCAAGAGCAACTATTTTAGGTGATGTTACCAATGCCTGCCGTTTGGTTTTTAGCGAATCTGATTATTTACCAGGTTTAATTGCCGATAAATATGGGGATTATCTTTCCTTGCAGATTTTAACATCTGGGGCAGAAAATATGAAGCCTGTGATTTTAGACGAATTGCAAAAATTAACAGGAGCCAAAGGAATTTTTGATAAAAGTGATGCCAGTGCCAGAGCGCATGATGGCTTAGAAGCCACGGAAGGCTTGCTTTGGGGGGCTTTGCCACCAGATTTTGTTGAGGTAAAGGAAAATGGGGTGAAATACCATATCAATATTGTTGAAGGGCAAAAATCTGGCTTTTATTGCGACCAAAGAGACAATAGAAAAATATTAGCTTCTTACGCTGAAGGGAAACGTGTTTTAGATTGTTTTAGCTATAGCGGCGGTTTTACTTTAAATGCGTTGTTGCAAGGTGCTTCTTCGGTAGTTTCGGTAGATAGCTCTGCTTTAGCCATAGAAACTTTAAACAAAAACATAGTGTTGAATGGATTTGATTCCACTCAGTTTAGTGCAATTCAGAGTGATGTAAATAAGCAATTGCGTTTGTTTAAAGAGCAAGAAGAAAAGTTTGATGTGGTGATTTTAGATCCCCCAAAATATGCGCCTTCACGTTCGGCATTAGATAGAGCTGCTAGAGCCTATAAAGATTTGAATAGATTGGGAATGCAGGTTTTAGAAAAAGGGGGTTTGTTGGCTACATTTAGCTGTTCGGGCGCTGTAGATATGGAGACATTTAAACAAATTATTGCTTGGGCTGCTTTAGACGCAGGTAAGGAAGTTCAAATTTTACATCAATTTAGCCAACCAGAAGATCATCCTATTAGAATTTCTTTTCCTGAAGGGGAGTATTTGAAGGGGCTGTTGTGCAGGGTTTATTGATGTGATCAGTTATCGGTTTTAAGTAAGCCTACAATTTAAGTTTAAACTGATCTAAAAGGTTTTTTAACGGTTGAGCTAAAGGTTTATGTGTAATGTTTAGTTTCTGGATGTTTTTTTCTAATGCTTCTTCTTCAAACGGTTTTAATAGGTAATCTAAAGATTTTTCTTCAAAAATTTTGATAGCGGCTTCATCCAAAGTGGTCATAAAAATTACTTTGGGTTGTTTTTTTAGTTTAGAAAACATCTCGAAGCCATTCATTAAAGGCATTTCTAAATCCAGAAAAATAATATCAGGCTGATGTTTTTCTATCAATTTTAATCCTTCTTGTCCGCTTGTCGCCTCAGCTATTATCTTTATTTGAGCATAAGCCGTTAATAATTTGATTAATTCTTGTCTGGCTAATTCCTCATCATCTATGATGATACAAGTAAATTTATTTTCCATGTTTTTTATTGATGTTTTTAATTTTATACGCTATTTCAGAAATATATGGATGAAAGGTAGTTTTTTTCTTATAAACGGAAACTAATTTAAAGAATTGTGGTTTAAGAGTGAGCATGGATAATAAAGAATCTTCAGAAGAGAAAAAAGACAAGTTTTCTTATTACACTGGCGAAGCTAAGTTTTCGCCTGTTCCAATGACGGTAAGTTCTCCCGTTATTAAATTAATTGATAAGAATAAGGTGAGAGCCAATGCCGTTGAGGCTATGCATATGCAGGCTCAACAGCAGATTGGGATGCTTAGAAAGCAAGCTGAATTGATTATGCAGCAGGTAAAAGATATTGAAGACCGCTTAAAAATATCTGAATTGATTTATAAAGCTGACATGAAATTTAAGCCTGTAATGGGGCAAGTTTACCATCTTTATGAAAAAGAAGAACAAGGACAATTTTTGGTGAGTATGATTGCGCCACAAGAATGGGGGAGGTCAAAATCTTTTAAAAGACACCTATCGACCATTCGTTTACTATCTGATTCTACTTGGGATGTTTTAGATAAAGCTACTTTTAACTTTGAGGAGTTTGAAGAAGCCATTCCATCAAATTAGGAATCTTAAACTGATAACCATATTTCTCTATTAATTTTTTGGAGCTTACAATCTTAAAGTTCTGTTTCTCCGCAATAAATTTTGCGGTGCTTTGGTTGAATTGCTTAGTAGCTAAAGCGTAAAAATCCATTTTTTTAGGGTGATCAGGAGCTGATGCATTGATGGTTTCATCCCATATTTCTTGTTTTATAATGAACTTGATGATGCTTATACAATCATCTAAATGAATCAAATTTACCGGGGCTAACCCATTAGGTATATTTTCTTTTCCAGTAAAAAATCTACCAGGGTGTCTTTCGAGACCAATTAAACCCGAAAATCTTATAATTGTAGTTTTGATTTGATTTAAGTTTCTGAAAACCTCCTCGGCTTTGAATAAGTTTAACGCTGATGCTGTATTCTTATCTATGGTTGTTTGTTCTGTTACATCGGTGCAATTTTCGGGATAAACCGAAGAGGAAGAAATAAAAATTACTTTAGAAATGGGAGAATAAGTTATTGCTTTGGCTATGTTTTCCATTTTGGCTACATAGGTGTTTTCTATTCCTTTGTGTCTTCCGGGAGGGATATTGATGATTAAAAGATCGGCATCTAAAAATAATTGGATATCATCGCCCTCAATTTCAGGACTCAGTTGTACTAAAAAGGGGGCGATTTGTTGCGCCGCCAACAAGGCTATTTTAGAGGGAGAGGTAGTAGATCCATTAACAAAATAACCATCTTCTGACAGCTCTTTTGCTAAAGGAAGTCCTAGCCAGCCACAACCTAATACCGCAATTTTATTGATTTCTGTTATTTTCATGATTGGTAAAAGTACTAAAACAAAATTTTGGCATCTACTTTGAGCTATCTATTCCGTAAAAAGAAATAAAAATATGATGAATTCAAACAAATTAAAAGTTACCGTAATAGGTTTAGTAGCCTTGGTAGGAACAGCTGCTATTTTTCCAGCTTGTAAGTCTCTATCAGGCACACAAAAGGGTGCGGGTATTGGAGCAGTAGCGGGTGGTACTATTGGTGCTTTAATTGGTAAAAAAGCAGGTAATACTGCTGTAGGCGCAATTATTGGTGGCGCAATTGGTGGCACAGCAGGTGCATACATTGGTCGTAACATGGATAAACAAGCTAAAGAAATTGAGCAAAGCGTACCTGGTGCAGAAGTAATACCTGCAGGAGAAGGAATTATTGTAAAATTTGATTCAGGTTTATTATTTGAATTTGGTAAATCAAGTTTATCTTCTGCAGCAAAGCAAAATATAGATAATCTTGCGGCATCATTAAATAAGTACCCTAATACAGACATTATGATTATTGGTCACACAGATGCCATTGGATCAGATGCGGTAAATAACAGACTTTCTTTAGAAAGAGCTAATGCAGTAAAAAACTATGCAGTATCTAAAGGAGTTGATTTAAATAGATTAAAAGCTTCTGGCAGAGGTGAGACTGAGCCAATTGCATCTAACGATACGGATGATGGCAGAACTCTGAACAGAAGAGTGGAAGTTGTAATTGTTGCTAATGAAGCAATGAAAGCTGAAGCAAAAGCTGCAGCTGGTAATTAACTACCAAAATATACAATTTAGAAAAGGAATTTAGTGAACACATTAAATTCCTTTTTTTACATTAAAATATTTTTAAATAATAAGTTATTTTAATAAATAAAATGCATTTTATTTATTAAATATTTAACTATATCACATCAAAAATGGTTATTTGTAATTAATTTGCTAATCAATACTTTTAATTTCTAAAAAAATGTTTGAAAAACTAAATCAATTGGTAAAAGAAAATTCCAAGAAGGAGGTTTTCTTAAGTGCTGGAATAGCTGCAAGTTCTTTTGAATCTGCAACGCATGAGGCTTCAGGTGTGATTATCGATATTCTTAAATCGCAACTTGATAATGGAAAGGCAAAAGATTTAATGAGTTTTTTTAAAGGAAAGAAAGCGGAAAGTGATTTATTACTTAAAATGATGATTAATAAATATGCAAACCGACTGAATAAATATTATACCATTAGTTCTGCAGCAGCAAAGGAAATAGCAGAAGTGCTAATCCCAACAGTGGTAAAAAAGTTTGTGGCACAAACCGGTAATGATAAAAAAGAAGATAAAGGAATATTTGCTTTATTAAATTATTTAAGCGGTTATACTGTAAACTTTGAAGAATTTTTCTTGAAAATAGACAAGGTACAAATGGCTTAATTTTTAAGCGGCATAAACCCAAAAAAGCCTCTGATTTAAAATCAGAGGCTTTTTTGGTTAAAAGGGGTATTTTTAAGATGTTTATCTGCTATTAGGCATATCATTCTGTTTATCTACAACAGGTTTATTGGCCATGTTTGCAATTTCCCATGCGGTGTAAAATACTAAATGAGTTCTTTTGGTAAGTAATGGAAAATTAATCTTCTTTACCTCATCAGTTCTTTTGTGGTAATCTTCATGCGTACCATTAAAATAAAAGATGATAGGAATGTTGTGTTTTGCAAAGTTGTAATGATCAGAACGGTAATAAATTCTTTCGGTATCTGCCGGATCGTCAAACTTATAATCTAAAGTCATTTTTGTGTAGGTGTTATTATTTTTCTCATTAATTACCTTTAAGGTAGAGCTTAACTTTTCAGAACCTATAACATAGATGTAATTAGCAGAATCTTTTTTTCCTTTATAAAGATCGCCTACTCGACCAATCATATCAATATTTAAATTGGTAATGGTGTTTTCTAACGGATAAACCGGATGATCTGAATACCATTCAGAACCTAATAAGCCTTTCTCTTCTCCAACTACAGTCATAAAAAGAATACTTCTTTTTGGCCCTTTTCCTGCTTTTTTAGCTTTAGTAAAAGCTTGAGCAATTTCTAAAACACCAGTAGTTCCAGATCCATCATCATCAGCACCGTTAAATACATCTCCATCTTCGCCAACGCCAACATGGTCATAATGTGCCGTAATTACTAAAATTTCTTTTTTTAAGATAGGATCAGAACCTTCTAAAAAGCCTAAAACGTTTTTGGCTTCTAATGGGGTCATTTTATTTTGTACATCTACATCTAAGCTGGCATTAAAGCTAAAAGACGCAGGTTGTAAAGTTTTATTGATTTGTGTTGATAGACTATCTACCGACTTTGAAGTGCTCGCCATTAATTTATCAATAGCCATTTTACTAGAGTAGATGGTCAATAAATTTCCGGTTTTTACTTCACCCAAAACTAAAGATGGACGGCTAAAATAGGCTTTGTTAGCTGCCATTCTAGTCATATCAGCGTTCAACATGATAATTCCAGCTGGTTTTTTTGCTTTTAAGGCATTTATTTTTTTGGTACGACTGGTGGTCCAATCAGACATTTTATCTGTACCGCTTATCAATGATTTTCCGTTTAAAGAAGGTTCGCCAGGTAAAACTACCGCTATTTTACCCTCTAGGTTGAGGTTGCTTAAATCATCATATTTATCAGAAGTGATGCCGTAACCTACAAACACAAAGTTTTTGAAAGTTTTTTTGGTGTCGTCAAAACTACCTGGTAAAACGTAGTAATCTTTTAAAAACTCTAAAGTTTCTCCATTGGCTATCACGTTTTTTTGTGATAAGGTTCTTTCTTTTAGGTCTAACATTTGAAAATAATCGCCATTTACGGGCGCTATTAAACCAAAACTTTGGAATTTCTCTTTAATATATTGAGCCGCTTTATTGGCGCCAGCTTTACCCGTTTCTCTGCCTTCATAATCATCACCAGCAAGGGTGGTTAATATTTTTGTAGCATCTGCACTGGTAATTGTTTTAGCGTATTTCATGGCTTTTTTATCCTGTGCTTGGGTAGCAAGGGTAAAAGCTATTAAACCTGTAATAATAAATAGTTTTCTCATTTAGTCTTTATTATAAATGTTGATGATTGGTTATGCAGATCTTATTTGTTCAATTGATTCAAATCAAATGTAGTTTTTTTTGATACTTCTTGTTTGTAAAGATTTGATTATAAATCAGATTTGATGTCTGATAAAAATTGGAATTAGCAATACTTTTTGGAGTTTAATTTAGCTATTGTGGTATTATTTAGTTTAAAATCAATTTTACCAATCTATTGCCTTCTAAAACCGGAATAGTTGTAGCGATATTTACATTGAGGCAGAACTTGATATCTTCTTCAATTCCTAGTTTTTTTAATCTTTCGCTATGAGAGGTTTTGGCTGTGTAAGCTTCTAGATCATGTTTAGCAAGATTATATAAATCATCTGCAGAAATGCTAGAATCGTCTAAATAATAGTCTTCATTTTTAAGATGATGAACTATAGCGCCAGCAAACAAAGTATCTTCTAAATTGAATTTGTTTTTCCAACCTGCACACAATAAAAACACATCTTTATCTTGTGATTTTAAATAATTGCAAACGGCGTCTAAATTTAGAAAAGAACCAATAATGACTTGAAAGGCAGTTTTTTTAGACTCGTCAATAGCGTAAGTACCATTGGTGGTAGTTAACACAATGGTTTTGTCTTTCACTTTATCCTCGGCGTAAGCAAACGGAGAATTGCCAAAATCAAATCCTTCTACCACTTTTCCATCTCGCTCGGCAGCCAATAAAAAGCCGTCAATTTCATAGCCTTTGCATTCTTCTACCGTTGCAACCGGTATAATTGCCGACGCACCGTTTTCAATGCCGTAGCAAATGGAAGAGGTAGCTCTAAAAATATCTATCACTACTACAATAGCATTGCTGATATCATAAATGGGCAAAAGGGCTGGGGTG
>JBILPO010000181.1:0-4866 GCA_044373805.1 Pelobium sp. | reverse complement strand
CGCTAGTTTATTTTTCTTTAAAATCAATACCTTAGAAATTAGTATCATATTATTTGCTGTTGCTGCTATTGGATATTGTGGTGGAATAGTATTTAGTAATTCTTATTTACCTGAAATTGCTACAAAAGAAGAGCAAGACAAAGTAAGTGCAAAAGGTTTTTCTTATGGGTATATTGGGAGTGTAATCCTACAAATCATTTGTTTTGTCTTTGTATTAAAGCCAGAAATTTTTGGCATTACTGACGCTTCTTTTCCTGCCCGATTATCCTTTCTTTTAGTAGGAATATGGTGGATTGGCTTTTCTCAAATTCCATTTTCGGTTTTACCAAAAGGAAGTCCTAATTACAATAAATTAGACAAATCTAAAATACACAGTGGTTTTCAAGAATTAAAAAAAGTATGGGTACAGGTAAAGAAAATGCCTGTTTTAAAGAAATATTTAGCGGCTTATTTTTTCTATGCTATGGGTGTGCAAACTATCATGCTGGTTGCCGCTAATTTTGGTGAAAAAATATTGCATTTAGGAACATCAAAACTTATTTTAACCATTCTAATCATTCAATTGGTAGCCATTTTGGGGGCAATTTTAATGTCTAGGTTGTCTAAATTATTTGGAAACATTCAAGTTTTAATTTTTGTGGTTTCTATTTGGATTGCAGTTTGTGTAGCGGCTTATTTTGTGGCTAATGAATATCAATTTTATGTTTTGGCTGCGGTGGTTGGTTTAATTATGGGTGGAATTCAATCGTTATCACGCTCTACCTTCTCTAAGTTTTTACCAGAGGCGACTCCAGATACCGCCTCATTTTTCAGTTTTTATGATGTAACGGAGAAATTAGCCATTGTAGCAGGCTTATTCAGTTTTGGTTTAATAGAAGAACTTACCGGAAACATGAGAAATAGTGCCTTAAGTTTGGGAACTTTTTTTATCGTGGGTTTAATATTATTATTTGCCGTTCTAAAACAAGAGCGTAAAACGCTCTTAACTTGAAATTAATTTATAAAACTTCAATTTTATACTTTAAACTTTCTATTTTTGGTCTTAATTTTTAACTCTAATTTTTTAAATGAATATTGAATTATTTATTCCTTGTTTTATTGATCAGCTTTATCCAGAGACAGCAAAAAATACCGTTAAAGTTTTAGAAAAGGCAGGCTGCAAGGTGATTTATAATCCAGCACAAACTTGTTGCGGCCAGCCGGCTTATAATGCTGGCTTTTGGGACGAAGCCAAAGAAGTTGGAACAAAATTTTTAAATGATTTTTCTGAACAAAATTATATTGTTTCTCCTTCAGCCTCATGTGCAGGAATGGTGAAAAATTCTTATAATGATTTGTTTTTTAATACAGCCATTCACAATAAATGTAAAAATATTCAAGGTCATATTTACGAGCTTTCAGATTTTCTAATAAACGTTTTAAATAAAGATTATTTTGGAGCTGAGTTAGAAGGTAAAGCCGTTTATCACGATTCTTGCAGTGCTCTACGTGAATGTAAAATTAAAGAAGAACCACGTTTGCTATTGTCTAAAGTTTTAGGTTTAGAATTGGTAGAAATGAAAGACAATGAAGTTTGCTGCGGCTTTGGAGGAACATTCGCCGTTAAATTTGCAGGAATTTCATCGGCTATGGCCGAGCAAAAAGTTCAAAATGCTTTAGATACAGGAGCAGAATATATTATTTCTACGGATGCCTCTTGTTTATTGCAACTACAAGCTTACATAGACCAACAACAGCTTCCAATTAAAACCATCCATTTAGCAGATGTTTTGGCTACAGGTTGGGGCAATGTTTAAATTAGGTATCCAATTTTTAAAAATCTCTAATTCTAAACTAATTTCCTTTATTTTTGCTTTTTTAAAAATACACTCAATTGTGCGAGTGTTCTAACAAATAAATTTTACAACATATAAATCATATTGTAGATGATTAAAATTACACTTCCCGATGGTTCAGTAAGGGAATATGAAAAAGGAACCAATGCACACCAGATTGCCCTTTCTATCTCAGAAGGTTTAGCAAGAAATGTTTTAGCAGCCGAAGTAAATGGTAAAGTAGTAGATTCTTCATTATCTATTGAAGAAGATTCAACAGTAAAATTGTTGACTTGGAATGATGCGCAAGGTAAAAGTACATTTTGGCATTCATCAGCACATTTATTAGCAGAAGCCTTAGAAGCGTTATATCCTGGAACAAAATTTGGTATCGGGCCGGCAATTGAAACTGGTTTTTATTACGATGTTGATTTTGGGGATAGAGAATTTTCTTCTGATGATTTTAAAAAGATAGAAGATAAAGTATTAGAATTAGCCCGCACCAAAGCAGATTTTTTAAAAACTGCTATTTCAAAAATAGATGCCACAAAATATTTTGAAGATAAAGGTGACGAGTATAAATTAGATTTAATTAAAGACCTAGAAGATGGAAAAATTACGCTCTATACTCAAGGAAACTTTACTGATTTATGTCGTGGTCCACATATTCCTAATACAGGTTTTATTAAAGCGGTAAAACTAACAAACGTTGCAGGAGCTTACTGGAGAGGTGACGAAAGCAGAAAACAATTAACTCGTATTTACGGAGTTACTTTTCCGAAGCAAAGTGAGCTTACCGAGTATCTTCATATGATTGAAGAAGCTAAAAAGCGTGATCACCGTAAATTAGGTAAAGAATTAGAATTGTTTACTTTCTCAGAAAAAGTAGGAATGGGATTGCCTTTGTGGTTGCCTAAAGGCGCTGCTTTAAGAGAAAGATTAGTGAATTTCTTATCTAAAGCACAACAAAAAGCAGGTTATGAACAAGTAGTTACTCCGCATATTGGCCATAAAAATTTGTATGTAACTTCTGGTCATTATGATAAATATGGGGCAGATTCTTTTCAGCCTATAAAAACCCCTCAAGAAGGAGAGGAGTTTTTCTTAAAACCAATGAATTGCCCCCATCATTGTGAAATCTATAAGTACAAGCCTCGGTCATACAAAGATTTACCTATCAGACTAGCTGAATTTGGTACTGTTTATCGTTATGAGCAAAGCGGCGAGTTACATGGCTTAACCAGAGTGCGAGGTTTTACCCAAGATGATGCTCATTTGTTTTGTCGCCCTGATCAAGTAAAAGAAGAATTTAAAAAAGTAATTGACTTGGTATTGTATGTTTTTAAAGCCTTAGGTTTTGAAAATTACACAGCACAAGTTTCTTTACGTGATCCAGAAAATAAAGCGAAGTACATAGGTTCTGATGAAAACTGGGAATTAGCAGAAACAGCGATCATTGAAGCAGCAGAAGAAAAAGGGTTAAGCACAGTTGTAGAAACCGGTGAGGCAGCTTTTTACGGTCCTAAACTAGATTTTATGGTGAAGGACGCCTTAGGTAGAAAATGGCAATTAGGAACCATACAAGTAGACTATAACTTACCAGAGCGATTTGAATTAGAATATACTGGTAGTGATAATCAAAAGCACCGCCCAGTGATGATCCATAGAGCACCATTTGGTTCTTTAGAAAGATTTGTTGCCGTATTGATAGAGCATTGTGCTGGTAACTTTCCATTATGGTTAACGCCTGAGCAATTTATAGTTTTGCCTATTTCCGAAAAATTTGAAGAATATGGTAAAAAAGTTTTAGAATCGCTAAATAATTCCGATATTCGCGGGCTAATTGATTTGCGTGACGAGAAGATTGGAAGGAAGATTAGGGATGCGGAAATCAAGAAAATTCCTTTTATGTTGATTATAGGAGAGAAGGAAATGGAAGATGGAACGGTTTCTGTAAGGAAACATGGAGAAGGTGATCAGGGAAGTATGAGTATAGAAGAGTTTAGCATTCATCTTCAAAAGGAAATTATAATTTAAATTATTTAAATGGAGGACAATCATTAGACCTAAATTGAACCCGAATAGAAGCAGAAGAGTAACAGAACCAGCTCATAATATCAATAGGAGAATTAGAGCTAAAGAAGTTAGGGTAGTTGGAGAGGATATAGAGCAGGGGGTTTATCCTATCGAAAAAGCGTTGGAAATGGCACAGGAATTAGATCTCGATTTAGTAGAGATTTCTCCTAACGCTAATCCACCGGTTTGTAAAATTGTAGATTATAACAAGTTTGTTTACGAGCAAAAGAAAAAGCTGAAAGAAATTAAAGCTAATGCCAAGCAAACTGTGATCAAAGAAATTCGTTTCGGGCCGAATACTAGTGATCATGATTTTCAATTTAAATTAAAACATGCCGTTTCTTTCTTAGAGGCCGGAGAAAAGGTGAGAGCCTATGTCCATTTTAAAGGAAGAGCTATCGTTTATAAAGAACAAGGTGAAATTTTATTACTAAAATTTGCTCAAGCTTTAGAAGACGTTGGTAAAGTAGAACTATTACCCAAATTAGAGGGTAAACGAATGTTCTTAACATTAGCGCCTAAAACAGGAAAGAAATAATATTAACAGGTTAAATTAAAAAGCATTATTATGCCAAAAATGAAAACCAATTCCAGCGCAAAAAAGCGTTTTTCGCTAACTGGAACCGGTAAAATTAAAAGAAAAAGTGCCTACAAAAGTCACATTCTAACTAAGAAGACCACAAAGCAAAAGCGTAACTTAACCCACACACAATTAGTTTCTGATGGTGATATGGGAAATGTTCAACGTATGCTTTGCATCGGAAAGTAATTATTTATTAACCAGGGATTGGGTTTAAGTATTCTTTTAAAAGAATCACCTCTTACCAAAAACAATTAGATTATGCCACGTTCGGTAAACGCAGTAGCGTCAAGAAGAAGAAGAAAGAAGATCTTAAATTTAGCCAAAGGCTATTGGGGATCTAGAAGCAAGGTTTACACCATTGCTAAGAATACTGTCGAAAAAGGTTTGCAATAT
>JBILPO010000180.1:0-4867 GCA_044373805.1 Pelobium sp. | reverse complement strand
TAATTGTGGATGAGACTTTATAAATTTTTATTAGTTCAATTTCTTTAATTTTGGCTAAGTTTGAGGTGATAATTTTTTGAACAATCTATTGATTAATTAATGAGCAAATTCTTTAAATACTTAGCCACACCAGATTTCAGAAAGCAATTAATTATTGCCTTTGTAGTAATAGTAATTCTGGTTTTTAGCTTGTTTATAAGTTTAAGATTTTATACAAGGCATGGAGAAGGTAAACCCGTACCTAATTTAAAAGGCTTAAGTGTAGAAAATGCCGTTCAACTATTAGAGTCGGAAGGGTTTAGATATCAAATAGATTCGATTTTTATATTAGATAAAAAACCTGGTTTAGTTTTAGAACAAGATCCAGATCCAAATACCAATGTTAAAACTAACCGTATGATTTATTTAACCATTGTGAGCTCTCAAACGCCAGATGTTAATTTTCCGGATATAGAAAACAAAACATTGGTAGAGGCGCAAGCTATGTTAGAAAACTATGGTTTAAAAATTGGTGATACAACCTATAAACCAGATATTGCCAGAGATGCTGTTTTAGGATTTAACTATGCAGGGCAATCTGTTAGTGTTGGTCAAAAAATACCTAAAGGTTCTAGAATCAACTTAATTTTGGGAGATGGTTTTGGAGCAAGTGAAGTAGAAGTTCCTGATCTTAAAGGCTTAACATTAAGTGAAGCAATGTTTTCTATAAAAGGCGCATCACTTACTTTGGGTACAGTTACTTATGAAGGTGTGGTTAGAGATTCTGCAAGTGCAATAATTATTATGCAAACGCCAACCATAGTTCCAGATTCTGTCATAAAAGTGAGCATAGGAACCAGAATAGACTTGATACTCTCTAACCAATAATTTATGCAAGATATTACGGTTGAAGAATTTGCTCAACTACTTTCTTCTAAAAAGGAAATTCAATTATTAGATGTTAGGGAAGCAATAGAATTTCATACTTTCAATATCGGTGGATCGCATATTCCATTAGGGAAACTAACTCAGATTTTAGAAGATGATGAATTAGATTTCAATCCTGATCTCCCCATTATTGTAGTTTGCCAACATGGAGTAAGAAGTAAAACAGCAAAAGTTATCTTACAAAATGCAGGCTTTAAAAACACTCAAAACTTAATTGGAGGACTTATTAAACTTCAAAGAATTTCTTAAAGCTTTCTATATTTGTGAATCAATTTAGAAGGAAAAACTCAATAAATTAACAGCTCATTAAATGTCAAATCAAAATAAAAAAAGCGCCTTTTTAAAAATTGCAATTGTTATTGTTGTGGTTATCGCTCTAGTTGGAGCATTCATTTTACCTCAACTTTACAACAAATACTTAAAGGCTAATACAAATGTTAGCAAAAAAACCTATTTATATATCCCAACAAATGCCACTTTTGAACAAGTTTTAGATTCTATTGATGCGCATCAACTTCTGATCAATAAAGAATCCTTTTTAGGCTTGGCAAATGACAGAGATTTAAGTACTCGCTTTAAATCTGGAAAATATCCTATTGAAAAAGGAATGAATAACAGGCAAATTTTAAATATGCTTGTTTCTGGTAATCAAGAACCTGTTGATTTATCTTTCAGAAATATAAGATTAAAAGAAAATTTTGCTGCGCAAGCTTCAAAAAAATTAGAATTCGACTCCTTATCATTAATCCAATTATTAGATTCGGCAGCCTTTGTTGAGAATTACGGGTTTAATACAGAAAACATTTACACCATGTTTATTCCCAATTCTTATCAAATGTATTGGAATATATCTGCAAAAGATTTCTTTATCAGGATGAATAAAGAATACTTAAAATTTTGGAATGTAGAACGGTTACAGAAAGCGAAGTTGCTAAATTTAACACCTCAGGAAGTCACCATTTTAGCTTCTATTGTAGATAGTGAAGCTTTGGTAGATAAAGAAATGCCCATTATTGCCGGCTTGTATTTAAACCGATTAAAAAGAGGAATTAAATTAGAAGCAGATCCAACTGTGATTTTTGCTAACAATGATTTTACAATAAGGAGAGTTTTGAATAAGCACCTGAGAAAAGAATCACCTTACAATACATATATGAATTTAGGATTACCTCCAGGATCAATCATGATGCCTTCTATTAACGCAATTGATGCAGTATTAAACCACCAAAACCATAACTACATTTACATGTGTGCTAAAGAAGATTTTTCTGGCTTCCATAACTTTGCCACTAATTTATCAGAGCATTTGGCTAATGCCAAGAAATTTCAAAATGCATTAAACCAAAGAAACATTAAGAAATAATTATGTTTGTTTTTGAAACCAAGCTAAGGGTTAGATATGCTGATACTGACCAAATGGGTTACATGTATTATGGAAATTATGCCTCCTTTTATGAAGTTGCCCGTACAGAAATGTTACGAAGTTTGGGCATGACATATAAATCTATGGAGCAAGATGGGGTAATGATGCCGGTTTTAGAAATGAAAACCAAATACATTAAACCGGCTTTATATGATGAACAAATTAATATTAAAGTTACCATTAATAAAAAACCCGGTATTAGAATTGTTTTTAACTACGAATTGTTTAACGAAAAACATGAATTGATTAATTTAGGAGAAACCACTTTGGTTTTTGTTGACATGAAGAAAAACAAACCATGTATGCCTCCATTAAATTTCCAACAAAAGATTGATATTTATTTTTCTATCTTAGATTAATGCAGTGGTTACACGAATTCCTGTTTAAGTTTAAATTTTATCGCCGTTTTATAGAATGGACAAAATTTATTGTACTTCCTGGATTTAGTCCTCTCCCGTTATACACTGTAGCAGTGTTTTTCTTTCAAGAAATACAAAAAGATTCCTTAGTCAATAAAGCATCCTCATTAGCCTATAATTTTATGATGGCTATTTTTCCATCTATCATATTCATATTTACACTCATTCCTTATATTCCTATTAAAAATTTTCAAAATCAATTGATGTCTATCATATCTCTTTTACTGCCCGAGAATGCATATTTAGCTTTTGAATCAACTATAGTAGATATTGTAAAAAATCAGAATGGTAAATTATTGTCTATTGGCTTTATTTTAGCCTTGTTTTTTGCAACCAACGGAATTCACACTTTAATGCAAGCATTTAATAAATCTTCATTAATTGTAGAAACCAGAACGTGGATAAAACAACGATACATAGCGCTTAATCTTACTTTATTAATTGCGTTCTCCCTTTTATTGGGTGTTGCCGTTATGGTAATTGGAGAATTTGTGATTAACTATTTAAAGATTGGCTTGAATTTAAAAGAAGGTAAATTTTGGATTTACGCTATTATGGTTTCTAGATGGGCAATTATTATTGTGGTCTATTTTCTGACTATTTCTTTATTATATAGATATGGACCTGCTAACTCCAAAAAGTGGAAATTTTTTAGCGCTGGTTCTTGGCTAGCTACCATTTTAGCTGTTTTAAGTTCTATAGCTTTTTCTTATTACATCAATAACTTTGGAACCTATAACAAACTTTATGGCTCTATAGGTACGCTATTGGTAATGATGCTTTGGCTATACTTAAACTCTTTGATTTTATTGATAGGATTTGAATTAAACGCCAGTTTAGACCTTTCTAAAAGGAGTATAAAAATAGTTAAACCTAGATTTAACAGTTTTAAGAGCGATACGGTAAAAGAAAGATTAAATTAATAGAGTTTTCTAAAAATTATACCATAAAGGTCTCCCCTTCATTTGCGAGATAAGTTTCAGGGAAAACAGTTCTAGCTTCTAATAGTAGCGGCGTAAGATCTCTATATCTAGCAGAAAAATGACCAATCAGTAGCTTACTAATATTCATTTCTCTGGCTATTTGTGCAGCTTGTAAAGAAGTAGTATGAAAGGTTTCTTTTGCCCTATCTTGCATATCATGCATAAATGTAGATTCATGATAAAGAGTATCTACATCTTGTAAATATTGAAAATAAGAACCATCTGCAAGGGTGTCAGAGCAGTAAGCGTAAGATCGGGGTACATCTGGATCTGTAGTTAAATCTTCTGCCTTATGGATATTTCCATCTTTATCTATAAAATCTATCCCTCTTTTTAATAGCGGCAAAAACTGCGAAGGAATTTCTAACTGAATTACTTTTTCTTTGATGACTTTACGCAGTTTTATTTTTTGTTTAAAAATGAAACCCGTACAAGGAATGCGATGATTTAAAATAATGGTTTCTACAAAAAAATCATTTGTTTCTAAAATCACTTCTGATTTTAGAGCTTGGGTAGCATAAAATTCAATGGGGAATTTAATAATCGTTCCCGAATGTTTAAACTGTAAATCTAAAATCTCTTGGAGTTCTGGTGGAGCAAAAAGACATAATGGTTTAGTTCTCCCATTTAAATGCATAGAAGATATCAGCCCAATTAAACCAAAAAAATGATCGCCATGCAAATGGCTGATAAAAATATGATCTATTTTGTGATATTTAATACCGTAACGAAGCATTTGCTGTTGAGTGCCTTCACCGCAATCAATCATCAAAATTTTTTCGTTGATATTAAGTATTTGAGAAGTAGGATTTCTATGAAAAATAGGAGTTGCAGAACTACTGCCTAATATAGTGACCTCAAATTTCATAATTTGTTAAAAGGTTGAGAAAGGAGATTATTTCATCTCCTTTTTTAATTCTTTTTCGATCTCTTCCATAAAGATCAAATCTATAGCTTCATCAACTGTAGGAACAATAGTGATGACATTATCTAATTGTGAAATATTAATTAGTCTTGATACGGCCTCATTTATACCTGTAAGAATAAAAACACCTTCCGCATTTTTGCATAATCTATGACCAACTAAAAGACTACTCAAACCACTCGAATCGGCA
>JBILPO010000179.1:0-4908 GCA_044373805.1 Pelobium sp. | reverse complement strand
AATCAGACAACAGGATATATTCAGAACAGGAAATGGTGGTCAAAATACTTTATAGGCGGGGAGTACTACACCTATCAAACAGATGATAAGATATACATCCATTATAAGTTGGAACTGACAGATAAGGACAAGTTACCCTCAGATTTACAAATCAAGTGGAGGTTTGCTAAAGCAATGAGAGGATTGAGATTTGAAGTGAGTTTAGGATTACCCAATCATTCAGGCATCCAAAAGTTAATACAAGTACAGGAGTACCTAACAGAACACCGATACATCGGTCTGTGGTATAAACATCAACATCAAACCCAGTAGATTAAAACCTTCAACTGCTCTGTACCCCAGTCGTATTTTATGATTGGGGTGGAGGAGTTTTTTAATTCCTGTGAATCCATTTTACCTGTTAAGACTAATGTCCGCAAGAACTTTTCATCGCTAAATGTTTTAAGTGTATTGACCATTTCTTTGGTGTCCTTCCAATCTTGGTAGTCAAAAGTTAATTCTAATGCCATCGTTATTGTTTTAACAATAAATATCTGTAAATGCGGCAAAGATGCGGTTTTGCTGTATTTTAGCTATATGCTCAGAGGTAAAAAGAAATTAGACACTTACATCAAACTATTAGAAATCTTTGAAAGAGAATTGAAAAGACACCACGTATTTTTCAGTGCCGGTGGTTATGAGATTAGGTATATCATCACTTCAAAAGTATTTGAAGAAAAATTTGATGTGGAGATTACCCTTTACACCAAAAGATACAGAAAGCACCATACCTTTTTAAACGAAACAAAAACTTATTACGATAGGCTCAAAGGTTTCGCTTACCTATTTGGATTTAAGAATGTACAGATGCTCCGAAGCCTTGATAAAATTAAAACCTTCAACGACCCCGATTACATCAGCATTCCTGTTCGACAAAGAATAGCAATGAACTATATTGATGATTTCCGTGAAGAAGAGTTTTATGCTATGGCTGATTTAATTGGTGAGTGAGGGGGTTATTTAGAAATGTATTTTATATAATAATATTTCCCGTCAATTTCTTCAATACCATTTTCTCCCTTATTAGATAAAAATCGCCCTGCTTTTTGTAAGTATACATTTCCTTTATACGTTTTTATCCAAGAATTAATGCCGACATAAATGCCAACTGGGATTGTAGCAAAAATAAATAATATCCCAGGTCCAAAACCATTTTGATAGTCCATTGAAGACAAAATTAACGTATTTAGAAGAGTAATGCTTCCTCCTATGGCTAATGCGTCTTTCATCGCTTGATTAGGTACTTCTCCCGATAAAATTAAACATTTACTTGCGGCTTCAATATTTGTAATGGTATCAGCTATTATAGTGGTTATTATAGTATCTATTTTGGGTTTATATTGCGGATTGAGAAGTTGTTTAGATTCGGTTACAAAGTCCTTCCAGTTAGAATTAGGCAATTGAATAGCATCATTTTTCTTTGCTTTTGTCTGTGGATTTTCTTTTAAGTCTTTATCTTCTAACGAGAATTGTTTAGTTTGACTATGTGCTGTATTAAAACAAAAGATTATGGTCAAGATTAAGATTAATTTTTTCATAGTTAAATAATTAATACATAAAGATATCTTTTATTTCTACAATAATAAATCACATCTGATAAAATCAATTATACAACTGAATCCCATCATACACATCATAAATCTCTTCTTGTCTAATACCTAAATATCTCTTGGTGATTTGTAAAGAGGAGTGGTTAAAGATGTCCATCAGTAATACCAGTGCGTGTTCCGATTCATTATTATTTGAATATACCTTTCTGCCAAACGACTTTCTCATAAAGTGAGTGGAAGGTCGCATTTTCAATCCATAAAGTAAAAAGATTGACTTGAGTTGTCTGTTTATGTATTGTGTGGAGATTGTACCTGTACCGAACCTGTTCTCAAATATCACTAGGTTATGGTCTTTCAACAGGTGCTGTTGAGCCATTTGGATGATTACTTTCAGGTCATCATTTATCTTAAAGCTCCTGGTCTTACCTGTTTTACCTTCCTTTAAGGTTAAATGGTCTTTGTCTAACACATCCGACCATTTGAGTTTAAGAATATCTGAAATACGAAGTCCTAAAAAAGTTCCGAGCGAAATCAATAACATAAATTTATAGTTCTCGTCTTTCTCTAATTTTTTAATCAGGAGTACAACCTTGTCCCACTCCAAATAAGTTGTTGTTCTTTTTGCCATAATGCTGGCTATGCTCCAGATAATATTTCAAAAAAACAAGCAGAAATGCACTATTGAAACATGCATAAAATAAGGGAAAATTAACAGCAAGCAAATCAACGCCTTATGCCGTATGTTTCATTTTTACTGAAAGTGAAACTTGTGTGATTGAAATTATACGTAACTTAACTTTTGAAATAAATGAATAATCAATATGGGAAATATTATGAAATCAAAGAAAGCCTTACTTTTAAGCATTTTAGTTCTTATTACTATTTTTTTAATATTTCTAACAAAGAAGTCAGCAAACCATAATTTAAATTACAAAAGCAAATATCAATCAACTAATTTAACACACTCAAAAGGAAGTAATAATAGGTTTATACTTACAGAATGCTTAGGCGCTAAAATGCCCCAAAATGCCGTCTTTAATGTGCCAGTAAATGGACAAGATTTGAGTATTAAATATTATAACGGTGATATTGTTACTTATAAAATAATTTCTGGTAATGCTAATAGTCCACTTTGTGGAATAAATACAATTGACAGTTTTGGTGATAATTGTGAAATCTGTATAACCCCAGATGGAGATGGAAAGGCTATCATAACATTTAAGTATGGTTCAAAAACATTAACTTACAAAGGATATACAGACTAAAGTAAAATCCTTTATTAAACGCAAAAGCCTTTAAATTGTATATTTGCTCAAAATTAAAATAATCAAGAAAATAAAAATATGCTAACTACATCAAAACTCACTAAGCTTAACGAAGCATTAAAGAAGTATTCTAAAAAATATTTAAATGGCAAATACACTGAATTAGATGAATCTGGTACTCGTTTAATGATAAACTCTTTCTTAATGGATGTATTAGGATATGAGGCTTTAGAAGAGATTAAAACAGAGTATATGATTAAAGGTACATATGCCGATTATGTGATTCAAATTAAAGGGAAAAGACACTTTCTTGTAGAAGTAAAAGCTTTAACATTAAACTTATCTGAAGCACACCTAAGACAAGCCATTAATTATGGAGCAAATGAGGGAATTGAATGGGCTTTGCTAACAAATGGTAAATCATTTGATTTCTATAAGATATTATTCAATAAGCCTATTGAAGCAAGAAAAGTGTTTTCACTCGACTTAAGCGATACTTCTAAATTAAAAGTTTCATCTGAATTCCTTCAATTTCTTCATAAAGATGCTGTAGTTAATAAAGGATTAGACCTACTATGGAATAAGTGTAATGCATTAGACCCAGCAAATGTAGCTGGTTATTTGTATGCACCTACCGTGTTAAACTTTATTAAGAAAGCTCTTAAAGATAAATACAACCATAAGTTTACTGATGATGAAGTAAAAGTTTCTTTAGATAAAATAGTTTTTGAAGCAATTGAGCTTAGTGATATAAAACATGTTAAGGCAAAGAAATCAGCACCCAAAGTAAGTAATTCTAAAGGTACTACAGATAACCCTATTGAGATTATAATGGATAGGTTTGAAGCTCATCAAGAAAGTGAAGAGGAGAATTAAGATTAATATTGCGTTTAAATTTAAAAGTGAAATTAAATTCTAAATAAGTATTATGAAAAAACTATTACTAATAATTTTTGCTTTTGTTTTAAGTTCTCTAACCATCAAGGCTCAAGTTGTATTAGATGCAAATGGTGTTACTATTAAATGGACGGGTACGACAGCTCCATCACCTTATTTTGTTCAAGCAAGTCCAAGAGGAACACTAGAGTGGTTTGCTATTGTCAGTAATACAACTAAAAGCAACATATCAGATTATGCTAACTCTTTTCCGTCGGGGATAAGTTACTTTACTCGACCGGGAAGTTCAACCACTATTCCTTTTAATAATATAGTAACATCTCTTGTTACTAATATGGATAGTATGTTTTTTAATACTTACTCATTTAACGAAAATATTGGTTCTTGGGATGTGAGTAATGTGACTAGTATGAATAGTATGTTTGAAGCTGATGATTTCTTTAATCAATCTATTGGCTCGTGGAATGTGAGTAATGTTACTGACATGAGTTATTTGTTTGCTGGTTCTGCATTTAATCAACCTATTGGTTCGTGGAATGTGAGTAATGTAACTGACATGAGTTATATGTTTATTAGCCCTTTTAACCAACCTATCGACACTTGGAATGTAAGTAATGTAACTAATATGCATTTTATGTTTGCTGGTTCTGCATTTAATCAACCTATTGGTTCGTGGAATGTGAGTAATGTAACTGATATGAATGGAATGTTTTTTAGAGCTACCTCCTTTAATCAACCAATAGGTTTTTGGGATGTAAGTAAGGTGACTGATATGTCTCTTATGTTTATTCAAGCTTACTCCTTTAACCAAAATATTGGTTCTTGGAATGTGAGTAATGTGACAGTTATGAGTGATATGTTTCAACTTGCTACTGCCTTTAATCAAAATATTGGTTCTTGGGATGTAAGTAATGTAACTGATATTCGAAATATGTTTAGTAGTGCTTCTGCCTTTAACCAACCTATTGGAAATTGGAATGTGGGTAAGGTAACTGATATGGGTGGAATGTTTGATAATGCTACCTCCTTTAATCAACCTATTGGAAATTGGAATGTGAGTAATGTAAGAAGTATGTATTTAATGTTTATTAACGCTTCATCCTTTAATCAAAATATTGGGTCTTGGAATGTGAGTAATGTGACTAATATGAATAATA
>JBILPO010000178.1:0-4945 GCA_044373805.1 Pelobium sp. | reverse complement strand
TATCAGAAGCTTCTAATAGGTTAGTTAGCCAAATTGAATTGTTAAGCAAGGAAGAAAAAGAAGTCCTGTTGCAATGGAGTCATGCAGCCGGAAGTTTCGACCAGGAAAAAACTATTGTTGATTGCTTTCAGGAAACATGTGCCCTTTATAAAGATAATATAGCGTTAGATGATGGGCAACAATCTTTAACGTATGAGCAAATAGAGCAATCTGCAAAAAAATTAGCTTACTGCTTAACTGAAAAGTACGATATCAAACCCGGAGATAGAATTGGGATTTATTTACCTCCTTCTGTAAATATTCCGGTTGTAATTTTCGGCATTCTTTATTGCGGTGCAGCTTATGTACCCATTGATGTGGAATATCCCGGAGAAAGGGTGGCATTTATTGCAGCTGATAGCAATTGTAGTCTAATTATAACATCCGAAATGCTGAGTGAAAAGCTACAGCTTATCACAAAGATCGAGTTGTTAAGCTTTGAAAATATACCTTCTGTATCAGCCGAAAATATAATATTATCTGCTGTAACACAAAATGATCTGGCTTATGTGATTTATACTTCCGGATCAACCGGGCAATCAAAGGGTTGTCTGGTTAGCCATTTGAACCTGATGAACCTTCTTGTGCAGAAAACCGAATGGTTATCATTTAACAGTGATGATGTTTGGATTATGGCTCATTCTTATGCTTTTGACTTTTCTGTATGGGAAATATTCGGCGCATTACTAAATGGCGGCCGCTTGTATATCCCACAACGTGAAGAAGTTAGGGACACCAGCAGGTTCTGTGAAATTATCGAACATGCCGGAGTGACTATTCTAAACCAAACACCAGGTGCTTTCTATCAACTTATGGAAGGGATTGTTTCCAAAACTAACAGCCTAGAGAATATGTCTTTGAGAATGGTCATATTTGGCGGTGATAAACTTGATTTTGGTAAACTAAAACCCTGGATTACGATAGAAGGTAGTGAGCATGTTCGGCTGTTTAACCTATATGGAATTACTGAAATAACTGTCCATGCTACTTGGCACCTGGTAAAACAAGAAGAAATCATAAATACAACCGGACAATCCGTTATCGGCCTGCCCATTCCTGGCACTTCTGTATATGTTGTTAATAACCAATTGCAACTTTGCCCTGTTGGTATACTAGGCGAGCTCGTTGTAAGCGGTAATGGTGTTTCTATGGGATATCATAATAGGCCGGAACTAATGGCCCAGAAATTTTTGTCTGATCCTTTTACACCAGGAAACAACATGTATAGAAGCGGTGATTTCTGTCGCTGGTTAGCAGATGGAACCTTGGAATATATAGGCAGAAAAGATGATCAGATTCAAATTCGTGGCTTTCGTGTAGAGCTTGGAGAAATTATGTACCATCTTCAGAAACATGCAAAAATTCGTAAAGCTTTTGTTATAGCAAAAGAGGCTGCAAATGCAGATTTGGAATTAATTGCGTATTTAATTCCTATAAAAAATAGCACCCCTGATCCAGATATAAAAGAAATTAGGAATTTTTTAGCAGAAATATTACCAGCTCATTTAATACCACATCACTTTGTTTTTCTGGATGAAATTCCTCTCAACTCTAATGGAAAAATCAATAAAGAAAAACTGCCATTGCCAAGTCGAAATACAAATAAAAAAAACGGAATGAATGAGGTAACCGACCTTATTGAGCAAACCGTATTCGATATTTGGAAAAAAGAATTGGATATGGACGATATTCATGTCCATGACAATTTTTTTGATCTTGGAGGCCACAGTCTTAAAGCTGTTCGGTTAATGAGTGAAGTTCAAAAACAATTCGGTATTAGACTGCCGCTTGTGCAATTATATAAAGACACAACAGTTTTTGCACTTTCAGCCACTATTCGCTTAGCATTACAAAAAGATTTGGATGTAGTTGACTCTGATTATCTCATATTAAAAGAAGAAGATGCTGATAAAACTTTGTTTTTCTTACCCCCAGCAGTAGGATATGCAATTGGTTTTGCTGCATTGGCTCGGCAGTTACTGGATTGTACGGTATTTGGACTCAATTTTATAGAGCAAGATACGTTGCAGTCAATGGCAAATTATGTTCAAAAACTACAACCACAAGGCGAAATTATACTATGTGGTTTTTCTGCAGGTGGCAGTATGTGTTTTCATGTTGCAAAAATATTAGAAGCATCAGGTCGTAAAATTAGAGCGTTAATTCTACTTGATTCTAGAAGATTTATTGAACCAGAGCCTTTAACGGAGCAAGAGATAGTAAGTATTGCTGATGAATACCTAGCTGACCCACGGGCAAAGGTTTATTTAACATCTGCTCTTATGATGAGCGCCATGCGTAAACGTATTGAAGCCTCCACAAGGTTTATTCACCAACTTAAAGACGATGGAAAAATAAATGCTGATATATTTTACATCAGTTCAGAAACAAACCGAAATAACACAGATAGAAAACAAGCGTGGCAAGAAATAACCAAGGGGAAACTTTATGAATTTGATGGATCTGGCCCTCATGCTAGTATGTTGAATGAACCCTTCTTGGTTGATAATGTAAGGCTTTATCAGGAGATCCTTAAGCAGATTTATTAACTTAAAAATAGATTGATGTCGAAAGAATTTACAAGTCAGATGCAGTAAACACTTTAAAAAAGTTTTTTTACTCTAATTGAGCAAGCTTTTTACTGATTTTTTATTAAAAATTCAATTTCTTAGTACTGATCTTTGATTTTAGTTCGTGGTTTGAAGCTATGTGCAACAAATAATTTTCAAATAAATCAATCGTTTTTAAATGCCATAAATTTTTGTCTAAAAAAGCATGCTGCTCTTTAACTCTCAACCCTTTAAATGGAATACTTAAGCCTCTTCCATCGGCTTTTATTACTGCTTCTTTTGCTGTCCAGTAATAATAAAACCAAAGATATTTGTTCTCAGAAGTCATAATGTGATCCCATTCCTCTTCTTGGAATTGATTTTCGAAATCAGAAATTGAAATAGGTTTGATTTTTTCTAGGTCGATTCCAATTTTACTTTTGGTAGAAAAGGCGCAGAGTACATGGTCGCCTGAATGAGAAATATTAAAGTCCACATTTCCTTCTATATATGGGCGTTTATAATTCGTATATTTTAGGTTATTGAGACTGAAATCTAATCCTAATTCTTTTAATCCATGACTTAATAATAGTTTGCCAAAAAGAGATGCATGAGCATCTTGCCATCTGCTATATTTCAATATGTTTTCTTGTATGGCTATAGGTAATAATTTAAGATACCTCGAGAATTCAGAATTTTCTAACTTGTTGGTATAGCTTGAATAAAATATTTGAATCATGAATTCTTTTACATGGGTTATAATATATTCTAATAGTTATGAATTTGTTCGTTAGTCTTTCTCTATGATGTAATCATTCACAACTAACACATCAAGCCCAGTAGTATAAAACATCCCTATAGCATCTTCAAGAGAATGAATTATTGGCTTACCCATAATGTTTAGGCTGGTATTCAAAACTAAGGGTACGCCAGTAATATCGTAAAATGCTTTGATCAATTTATAATAAGAAGCATTCCATTCTTTTTTTACAGTTTGTAACCTACCGGTATGGTTGGCGTGTACAACTGCGGGAATTTTAACTTTCACTCCCTCCCGGAAAACTAATGTTCGCTCCATATACGGGGTTTCCTGGTAATATTCAAAATACTCCTCCCCAAATTCATGTAGAATGGAAGGGGCAAATGGCCTGAATTCCTCCCGAAACTTAACTTTAGAGTTAATGATATCTTTCATGTTTTCAGGCCGGGGATCGGCGATGATGCTTCGGTTCCCTAATGATCTAGGTCCAAACTCTGCTCGGCCTTGTACCCATGCTACTAATTTGCCCTCAGCTAACTTTTTGGCCGTTTCAGTATGAATAGTTAGGGGTAAATGTCTTACATTTTTTATCTTGCCTAATTGAACCAATCTTTTTATAGTTTCATCTGATATGGATGACCCAAGGTATGGAGAGAAGAATGGTTTTCGGCCGATGATTTTAGCTGGGTTATCTTCCTTAAAAGCCAACATCGCTGCACCAATTGCATTTCCATCATCTGCTGGTGCAGATGGTACAAATAAATTATCGAATCCGGTTTTCTCAATTACTGTACCATTGAAAGAAGAATTTAAACCACATCCTCCTCCAATAACTAGATTTTTCGAAATGTTTAATGATTCTACATCTTTTAGCACTTCTAACACAATTTCCGAGAAGACTAATTGTCCTGTAAATGCTATGTCAGCTGCCGTCCAAGGGCTGCTATCTGCGGGACGATTATAAGGCTTTAATTTTAGGATCAACTCTTGTATCTTTTTTTCATTAGGGTATTTCAGTTTACCACTCTTGTATTGGCATAATTCTTTGAGTAATAAATAAAAAGACTGATTAATCTTGCCATAAGGGGCTAAACCCATTACCTTCCATTCTTCGCCTGTAAACCAATCAAAGCCACATAAAGTTGTTATCAATTCATAAAAAAAGCCCAAGCTTTCTGGCCCCTTGTGAGACCATAATGGCGTCAATTGGTCATCATTGTAGCCATACAATGAAATGGATTTGCCTTCACCAAACCCATCTATTATTAGGCAAGCACTGTCTGTATACGGACTCGTATAACTTGCATATGCAGCATGGGTCAAATGATGTTCGTATTTTTTAAATGTTACAGTACTAAGAGGGAATTGCTTCTGTAGATTTAATAATGAGCCGATACCTACTGTTTTTAAAAATTGAAGTTGGAGTTTAAGCAATGTATAGATTGATGCCTTCGAAAATAAAAATTTTGAAGGAACTTGCAGCTGAGGGTCTTTTAAAGACTTTTCTGAAAAAAAATTCATTTTTTCTAGCCTGTTTAATAATTGTATATACTCTTCACTCCAGGAAGTAGCTACTACAAATTCAGAATCTTGACTG
>JBILPO010000177.1:0-4960 GCA_044373805.1 Pelobium sp. | reverse complement strand
TCATTTGGGGAACCTTTAACATTATTTGAAATTGCCGGAGAAGACCAAATATTTTATCCTGCTATTGCAGTTATTAAAGGTACTGGTATAGAATTGGAAAATAATAATGTATTAAAGCCTGTTGCGGTAAGATATGCATTTAAAGAATATGTAAAAGGAGAGCTTTATAATAACGCCGGCTTGCCTGCTTCTTCTTTTAGAACAGATAAATGGACATTTAAAGATTAAGTTCTATGCTGTTAAAACAACAAGAAAGCCTTCGGTGATAGAAGGCTTTCTTGTTTAAAACGGTCGAGCTATATTTATTTTAACTTATATTTTTCTTTTTTGTGTTATTTGTTTTGATACAGCTGGTTTCTCAAATAGTGATCTATAATTACTAAAGCGGCCATGGCTTCTACAATAGCAACCGCTCTTGGCACTACACAAGGATCATGACGCCCTTTTCCTTTAATTTCTGCCGCTTCACCATCTTTATTTACCGTTTCTTGGTTACTCATAATGGTGGCTACAGGTTTGAAAGCAACTCTGAAATTGATATCCATTCCGTTAGAAATACCACCTTGTACTCCACCAGAAAAATTAGTTTTAGTGGTGATTTTCCCGTTTTTATCAGTTAAGAAAATATCATTATGCTGTGAACCACGCATGGTTGAGCCATCAAAGCCAGAACCATAATCAAAACCATGTACCGCATTAATGCTCAACATAGCTTTTCCTAAATCAGCGTGAAGCTTGTCAAAAACAGGCTCTCCTAATCCCACTGGGCAATTTTTAATGTAACAAGTAATTTTCCCACCTATGGTATCGCCTTCTTTACGTATTCCATCAATCAATTCAATCATTTCTATAGCAGTAGCCGTATCTGAACATCTTACAATGTTGTTTTCTCTTAAATTGATAAACTCTTCTGCAGAATTAATAGTAATTTCTGGCGCATTTAAATTTCCCACACTACTTACATGAGCTAAAACTTCAATCCCTTTTTGTTGAAGAAATAATTTAGCAATGGCACCGGCAGCTACTCTTGCAGCAGTTTCACGGGCTGAAGAACGTCCACCACCTCTGTGATCTCTTATTCCGTATTTGGTTTGATAGGTGTAATCAGCATGTGAAGGACGAAAAGTGTCTTTGTTATGATCATAATCTTTTGATTTTTGATCTTCATTTGGAATAACAATAGCAATTGGAGTACCGGTAGTTTTACCTTCAAAAACACCAGATAATATTTGAAAAGTATCAGACTCTTTGCGTTGTGTGGTTATTTTAGATTGACCAGGTTTGCGCTTATCTAATTCATTCTGAATAAAATTTAAGTCAATTTCAATATTAGAAGGACAACCGTCTATAATTACTCCAATGGCTGCGCCGTGAGATTCTCCAAATGTGGTAATTTTAAATATTTGTCCAAAGGAATTTCCTGCCATGTTAAAGTATTAAGTAGTGAGTATCGTTTATCAAGATTTACTCACTGCATATATAAATATTTTTAGTAATTCAAGCTCTTGATTCTTGATACTAATATCTTGTTACTGAATTGAAAATCCTATCTTTTTGAAATCTTCCCAAAAATGTGGGTATGATTTTTCTACTACTTTTGCATCTTCAATTTTCACTTCTTTAATCTTCATCGCTAAAGGAGCAAAAGCCATTGCCATTCTATGATCTTCATAGGTTGCAACGCTAATTTCTTCTGGAATAATCATATCCAAACAATCTAGCTGATAAATATCAGCTTGTGTTTCAATTAATTTTACCCCAATTTTAGCCAATTCTGCTTGTAGAGCAAAAATACGATCGGTTTCTTTAATTTTTAAGGTTTCTAAACCTGTAAAGCTAAACTCTTTTCCTAAAATAGCAGCGCAAACAATTACAGTTTGAGCCAAATCTGGACATTCTCTAAAATCTAATAACTGAGGTCTAATTTCTTGATTAATTTTCTCAATCACAATTCCGTCTTGCTCAAAAGTGGTATGTACTCCAAATAACGTCATAATGCCGGCAATAACGCTATCACCTTGTAAACTGTCTTTTTTAAGGTTTGGAAGGTGAATTTTAGCGTTTTCTGCTAAAGCTACAATGCTATACCAATAAGACGCCGCACTCCAATCTGGCTCTATGGTGAGTGTTGTGGGTTTAAAATCTTGAGGTTTGATGGAAATAATATCTTTCTCCCATGTGTGATTTACGCCGCATTGTGCCAACATAGCTAAAGTCATGTCTACATAAGGTTTTGAAGTTAATTCATCAATTATTTCTAATTCTATACCTTGTGGCAGCGAACTGGCCAATAACAGTAAAGCAGTTAAAAATTGAGAACTAATATCTCCTCTAATAGCAACATGAATGTTTTTTTGCTCAAATGGTCCGTTAATAAAAACAGGAGGAAAGCCATCGTTTTCTAAATAAGATAAATTGGCTCCTAAATTAGTTAAAGCATTTACTAAGGTGCCAATTGGTCTCTGCTTCATTCTATCAGAACCCGTAATCTCTAATGGCTCTCCTTTAAAAGAAAAATAAGCAGTTAGAAAACGCATAGCAGTACCCGCTGGCCCTACGTTAATTATTTTTCTATCAGATTTAGATTCCTTATCCTGAGTTAAAATTTTATTCAGGGTAACCGTATCAGCAGCAGAAGAGAGATTATTGATAGTCACTTTTCCTTGGCTTAAAGCCGATAGAATAAGAGCTCTGTTACTTTCGCTTTTAGAGCCGGTTAAATTAATAACCTGCTCTTCTTTAAAATCTGATTTTTTTATAACAATAGTAGAAGACATTAGCTTAATGTAGCTTTAGTGTTCATAATTGCTGTCTGTTTACGGATAGATTCGCTGTGAATTAATTCCAGTATTTTTTCTGTAAATTCTTTTTCTAGCTTTAAAACAGAACCGTAAGCTGTCCTTTTTTGTAGAATCTCATCCCATCTAGAAACCTGAAGAATAGTAACATCGTTATCTCTCTTAAATTCTCCAATTTGCTCTACAATTTTCATTCTCTCCCCTAATTTTGTGAAAATTTGATCATCAAGCTTATCAATTTTTTCTCTTAAGGAAACTAGTTTATCAGTAAATTCTGGATTTTTAGACTCTGGTTTACGTAAAACAAAACCGTCAATCATTTCGCTTAAAGCTGATGGAGTAACTTGTTGTTTAGCATCTGTCCAGGCTACAGAAGGATCTATGTGAGATTCAATCATTAAGCCTTGCATATCTAAATCTAATGCTTTTTGAGAAATGAAAGGTAATAATTCTCTATTTCCACAAATATGACTTGGATCATTAATAATTGGTAGATCTGGCACTAAAGTTTTTAAGCTGATGGCTAAATCCCACATTGGCTCATTTCTAAAAGCAGATTTTTCAAAAGAAGAAAATCCCCTGTGGATAGCTGCCAATTTCGTTATACCAGCTTGGTTAATACGTTCTAAAGCACCAATCCATAAAGAAAGATCTGGATTGATTGGGTTTTTAACCATCACTGGGATATCAACACCTTTTAAAGCATCAGCAATTTCTTGAACGGTAAATGGGTTTACAGTAGATCTAGCACCAATCCAAAGAATATCAACTCCTGCGGCCAAAGCTTCTTCCACATGTTTTGCAGTTGCAACTTCAACAGCAATAGGTAAACCTGTTTCTTGTTTAGCTCTGTTTAACCATTGTAAACCAATACTTCCAATACCTTCAAACTCTCCCGGGCGAGTTCGTGGCTTCCATATTCCTGCTCTTAAAACGCTTACTTTTCCAGTAGCTTTTAATAAATGTGCAGTAGCCAATAATTGCTCTTCGGTTTCGGCACTACATGGGCCAGAAATAATAAGTGGCTCGTGAGTTACTTTAACCCAGCTACTTAATGCTTGTATATTTAGATTTAGTTTCATACTATTTTGATTTGATAATTTAAAAATTTGATGATTTGAAAATGCCTTTTATATGTGTTAAGCTTTTATTAACTGTTGTTACTAGCAAACTAATTACTAAAAATCTAACCAACTAAACAGCGTCATTCTTAACATATTCGCCCATGATGCTAAAGTTGATGGTGTGTTTTACAATTCTGCGGATGGCGTCTTCATAATTTTTGGTATCGTTCCACTCAATATCAACATAAAAGTTGTATTCATTTCTTCTACCTAATACTGGCATGGATTGAACTTTACTCATATTAATTTCTAACTCGGCTAAAATATTTAACACTTTAACTAAAGAGCCTGCATCATTTGTTACCTGAAAACATAAGGAAGCTTTATTGAAATTTTCTACCTCTGTTTGTTTATCTGATAATATTAAAAAACGGGTATAATTTTTCTTGTTGGATTCTATTCTTCTTTCCAGAATTTCTAAACCATAAAGTTTTGCGGCTAAAGTATTAGCAATGGCTACAGTATCTGTTAATTGTTCTTCTTTTATTTTTTTAGCACAAGCAGCGGTATCGCTACTTTCAACCACATTTAAATGTGGAAATTCATCTAAAAAATCATTACACTGACGAATGGCTATAGGGTGAGAGGTTACCGTTTTAATATCTTCAAATTTTACACCAGGCAATGCCATTAAATGAAGTTGAATGGGTAAATACACTTCACCAATAACAGGGAAATTATATTCTCTTAACAAAGAGTAATTAGGTAGCAAACTGCCAGCAATGCTGTTTTCTATAGCCATTACTACAAAATCAGCTTCTTGTTGCTCTAATTTTTGAAAAGTTTGTTTAAAAGAATTGCATTCTATGGTCTCTATATCCTCTCCAAAAAATTTAAAAGCAGCTTCCTCATGAAATGAAGCTCTAATTCCTTGTATGGCAACTCTTTTTTTTATTTCCATTTTTTTTTTGTAAAAAAAAACCCGGCCTGTGGGGCCGGGTTTGTTAATCTTTTATATTTTACAACATAAATTCCCCGGCTCTTATTTTTTATAATAAAAGTAACCGAAGTAATATGTAGTGTTTAATTTCATTTTTA
>JBILPO010000009.1:0-16676 GCA_044373805.1 Pelobium sp. | reverse complement strand
GTTTAACCACTGCCGCAAAAACGCCATTAGCTGTAGAAAAACAATTGGTTAAATACCTTCCTCAAGAAAAAATACATATTGCACACCATTGGCTGATATTACACGGGCGCTATATATGCTTAGCCAGAAGCCCGAAATGTGAAATTTGCCCAATTAGTCATTTTTGCAAATATTATGAAGCGCAAAACACTCCAGCGGCTTTAAAAAGAGCAGAAGAAGCTCAAATCAAACTCAAAAAACAAAAAGCTAAAAAATTAAAAAAAGATAAGATGGCTAAAGAATTAAACAAAAGAGCCGTTAAATAAGCTTTTTACTCACATTAATTTGAAAATCGAATCATCTTAATTAAGTTTAGAATAATAAATTTTAAAATACCAAAAATATTAGCAATTTTTGCAAAGAAAAATTGATAAAGATAATAAATACTAAAAATATTAACATGAGTGTGAGTAACGAAAAACTTAAAGCCCTTCAATTAACTTTAGACAAATTAGAAAAATCTTACGGCAAAGGTGCTGTAATGAAATTAGGCGATGCGCCTGTTGAAGCTATGGAATTTATCTCTACAGGTTCATTAGGTTTAGATATTGCCTTAGGCATTGGTGGAGTACCAAGAGGAAGAGTAGTAGAAATTTATGGCCCAGAATCTTCTGGTAAAACTACTTTAGCTACTCACATAATTGCTGAAGCTCAGAAAAAAGGTGGAATTGCAGCATTCATTGATGCAGAACATGCTTTTGATCAGTTCTACGCTAAAAAATTAGGTGTTGATATTGAGAATTTATTAATCTCTCAACCAGACAATGGTGAACAAGCTTTAGAAATTGCAGATAATTTAATCCGTTCTGGAGCCATTGATGTCATCGTTATTGACTCTGTTGCAGCCTTAGTTCCAAAAAGTGAGATTGAAGGTGAAATGGGCGATTCTAAAATGGGTTTACAAGCTCGTTTAATGTCACAAGCCTTAAGAAAACTGACAGGTACCATTAGCAAAACCAATTGTACTTGTATTTTTATCAATCAATTGAGAGAGAAAATTGGTGTAATGTTTGGCAATCCCGAAACTACAACCGGTGGTAATGCGTTAAAATTTTATGCATCTGTTCGTTTAGATATCAGAAGAATTGCACAAATTAAAGATAGCGATGAGGTTTCTGGTAACCGTGTAAAAGTAAAAATCGTTAAAAACAAAGTAGCACCACCTTTTAGAATTGCCGAATTCGACATTATGTTTGGTGAAGGAATTTCTAAAGTTGGAGAAATTATAGATTTAGGCGTAGAATATGGTATTGTTAAAAAAGCAGGTTCTTGGTTTAGCTATGGCGATACCAAACTAGGTCAGGGAAGAGATGCGGTAAAAAACTTATTAAAAGATAACCCTGAATTGAGTGATGAGTTAGAATTAAAAATTAAAAATGTTGTTTCTGGAGTTACTTTACCAGTAGAGCCCGAATAAATAAAAATTAAAAAACACAATTCACCAAAAAGGGCTTCGAAAATTCGAAGCCCTTTTTGATTTGATCAAGATCAGTAAAAATTACTTTTTACCAGCTACTTGCTCTGCTTGCTTTAATGCTCTAGACATGATTACTGAAACAACAGTATCTTCTGCTACGTTAGTAATAGTATAACCTTTAGCTTGTAAATCACGTACTCTAACAGATTTACCAACTTCTAAAGGCTCTAAAGAAACCTCTACAAATTGTGGCATATCTTTAGGTAATGCATTTACCTTTAATTTACGTAGTTTTTGAACTAGTTTACCACCTTCTTTAACACCAGGAGAAGTTCCGGTTAATTTTACTGGAATCTCAATAGTTACTGCTTTATCATCAAATAATTGAAGAAAATCAATATGTAATATTTTCTCTGTTAATGGGTGAAACTGGATGGCTTGCATAATGGCTTTAGATTTTTTGCCATCAATACTCAACTCAACAAAGTTTACTTCATCTGTGTAAACCAAACCTTTTAATGCCGGAGCATCAATTGCAAAATGAGTTTGCGTTTTACCACCGTACAAAACAGCTGGTACTTTTCCTTCGTAACGCAATTCCTTTGCGTCGCGTTTCCCTACGTTCTCTCTAGGAGAACCGCTAATAGCGAATGTTTTCATGTTGTTATTATTATATGTATTGTTTAATTAATTAAATTTTAAAAAGATCACTTATAGAAGCATGCTCATTAACATTAGCGATTGCTTTTGCAAAAAGATCTGAGGTTGATAAAACCCTAATTTTTGAGCTCTCGTGTTTCAAAGGAATTGTATCTGTCACAATTAACTCTGTTAAAGCGGAGTTCTCTATAGTTTCATATGCTTTGCCTGATAATACGGCGTGGGTACAAACTGCTCTTACACTTCTAGCCCCTTTTTCCATAATTAAACCTGCTGCTTTTGATAAGGTACCCGCTGTATCAATAATATCATCTATTAATACAATATCCTGACCTGTTACATCTCCAATAATAGACATCGATTCTATTTCATTGGCTCTCTTTCTCCTTTTATCGCAAATGACTACCTCTGCATTAAAATACTTAGCAAAAGTTCTGGCTCGGTAAGAACCACCCATATCTGGTGATGCAATAGTTAAATTCTCTAATCCCAAACTCTTAATGTAAGGAACAAATATGACTGATGCGTCTAAGTGATCTACTGGAATATCAAAAAAACCTTGAATTTGTGCAGCATGTAAATCCATAGTCATGATACGGTGGATACCTGCAGCTACTAATAAATTAGCTACTAATTTTGCACCAATAGCAACTCTTGGCTTGTCTTTTCTATCCTGCCTAGCTAAACCAAAATAAGGGATAACAGCCGTAATATAATGCGCCGATGCTCTTTTAGCCGCATCAATCATCATTAAAAGCTCTAATAAATTATCATTGGGCTGACAGGTGGATTGAATTAAAAAAACATCACAACCACGAATAGACTCATCATAAGAAGGTTGAAACTCCCCATCAGAAAAACGAGAAAGGGTTATTTTCCCTAATTCTTTACCGTAAGATTTTGAAATTCTTTCTGATAAGGCAGTAGTGCCTGACCCTGAAAAAAGTTTTACCGTATTAAAAGCTGATGGCATGATCTTTCGAATTCGAATAGAAATTTAAAAAAAATTCGGACGATAAAATTACTATCCGAACTTTTGAAGTTGCCCGACCAGGATTCGAACCTAGACAAACGGTACCAAAAACCGTTGTACTACCTTTATACTATCGGGCAATCTTATTTCAAAAAAATTATTCTTTTCCTGAAATGGAATGCAAATATAGGGCATTAAATAAACGATGCAAATTTATTTTGCAAATAAATACTAATTACAACTTTAAAATCTCAATATGAGTTAATTATAAGCACTAAACTATTCATCATCAAGATCAAACCATACAAAGAGTATTTAAAACTCGGGTTAATAAATGTTAAATTGGATGGATTTTAATTTCAAATAGTTATTTTCGGCGTTTAAAAGATCAAGATAAAAATGACCTATACTAAAATTAACAACCTGTTAGGCTGGCTAACGTTTCTAATTGCATCTACAGTTTACATTTTAACATTAGAACCTACTGCCAGTTATTGGGATTGTGGTGAATTTATTTCTGCCGCTTACAAGCTGCAAGTTGTTCACCAGCCAGGCGCTCCATTATTCCTCATTGTAGGCAAAGTTTTTAGTTTATTTGCTAGCGACCCTAAAATGGTTGCTTATTGCGTAAACATGAGTTCTGCTCTTTCTAGCGCTGCTACTATCATGTTTTTGTTTTGGACCATCACCGCTTTAGGAAGAAAAGCAGTTTTAAAATATGGTGAAACCCCAGATCAATATAGACTAATTTCTATTATGGGAGCTGGATTGGTTGGAGCCTTAGCTTATGCATTTTCAGATTCATTTTGGTTTTCTGCTGTTGAGGCAGAAGTTTACGCCATGTCTTCCTTATCTACAGCGGTAGTTTTTTGGGCCATTTTAAAATGGGAGGCTCATGCAGATGAACCTAAAGCAGATAAATGGATTTTATTTATTGCTTATGTAATGGGTTTATCTATTGGCGTCCATTTGTTAAACTTATTAGCTATCCCAGCAATGGCCGTAGTTTACTATTTCAGAAGAGCTAAAACCACAACAATAAGTGGCGTTTTTATAGCTCTTTTTGTAGGTATCCTAATTTTAGGTTTTGTACAATATGGTATCATTCAATACATGATAAAAATTGCAGCCAATTTTGACTTACTATTTGTAAATACATTTGGTTTTGGCTTTGGATTTGGAGTTATTTTCTTCGGCATATTGTTAACGGCCATAACCATTTGGCTGATTATGTATTCTATCAAAAAGAAAAAACCTATTCTAAATTTAGCCATGTTGTCTTTTGTTTTTATCTTATTTGGTTATAGTTCTTATGCCTTTGTGGTGATTAGAGCAAAAGCAAATCCAACATTAAACAATAGTGCTCCTTCAGATGCATTTTCTTTTTTAAGTTATTTAAACAGAGAACAATATGGAGACAGACCATTATTGTATGGTCAGAATTTTGATTCTAAACCAGTAGAGTCTAAGCTAAATGGAAATATTTATAGAAAAGGAGAGCGCAAATATGAGATAGCTGGCCAAAAGCAATCTTATGTTTACGATAAAAACACACTTTTCCCAAGAATGTACAGTGATGATTCTAATCATCCATCGGTTTATAGAGATTGGATGGATTTAGGACCTGAAGAGAGCCCAACTTTCGCAACCAATTTAGGCTGGTTTGGCACTTACCAAATAGGCTTTATGTATATGCGTTATTTCTTGTGGAATTTTGCAGGTAAACAAAATGACACTCAAGGAATTGGGAACTATACCGATGGTAACTGGATAAGTGGCATCAAATTCTTAGATGCTATGAGATTAGGTGATCAATCTAAATTGCCATCAAGCATCACCAAAAACAAAGCAAATAATCAACTTTTCTTTTTGCCCTTAATTATTGGATTGTTAGGCGCATTTTGGCACTTTAAAAATAGCCAGAAAGATGCGGGTATTGTTGGTTTACTTTTTTTCTTCACAGGATTAGCTATCGTAATTTACTTAAATCAAACCCCTAGTCAACCAAGAGAAAGAGATTATGCTTACGTAGGATCTTTTTACGCTTTTGCAATTTGGATTGGTTTAGGTGTTTTTGCAGTAACAGATTGGTTAAGGAAAGTAATCACTCCAAAAACAGCGGCTATTATTGCAACAACCATTTGTTTGTTTGCTGCACCTATATTAATGGCAAGCCAAGAATGGGATGATCATAATCGTTCTGAGAAAACTACAGCCAGGGATTTTGCTAAAAACTATTTAAATAGTTGCGCTCCAAATGCAATTTTGTTTACTTACGGAGATAATGACACCTATCCATTATGGTACGTTCAGGAGGTAGAAAACTTTAGACCCGACATTAGAATTGTAAACTTAAGTTTATTTGACACTGATTGGTACATTAACCAATTAAGAAGGCCTTTTAATAGTTCGGCTCCTTTACCCATGTCGCTTAAGCCAGAGCAATATGTAAGTGGCGTAAGAGATGTAATCTTTTATCAAGATTTTAATTTGACTGGTCCGCAAGATCTTAAAGATATTTTTGAATTTGTTACTTCTGATAATCCAGAGGCCAAGGTTGAATACCAAAGTGGTAAAAAAGAAAACTTTTTGCCTACCAAAAACTTTAAACTCGCTATTGATCCACTTCAGCTATTAAAAACCAATACTATCAAAAAAGAGGACGGTTATAAAATTGTTAAAGAAATGGAATGGAGCTTTAGCAATGGCTATTTAACTAAAGGGCAGTTAGCTATTTTGGATATGCTTTTACATAATAATTGGGAACGTCCTATTTATTTTGCATTTACAGTTCCTAACAGCAATTTTATGGGATTAGACAAATATTTGTTTAATGAAGGGTTTGCTTTAAGATTGATTCCTAAAATTAAAGACAAAATACCATCTGACAGTCCAATAAATGAAACTGAAGCTGTAAACACAGATGTGATGTACACCAATTTAATGACCAAATTTAATTGGGACAACCTTAAAACAGCAAAATATTTAGATCCAGAATCCCAAAAAATGATATTTCTATCGGTAAATAAGTTCAACGAATTGGCTAAAAACCTAATTTTTGAAGGCAAAATTGATAGTGCAAGAAAGGTAATGAAACAATGCTTAAATGTGATACCCGTAAAAACCACTTACGACCCTAATTTTGCTTTAGGTAAATATGAAATGATTGGCATTATGTATCAGATAGGGATGAAAAATGAGGCCAATGATCTATTACAACAAAGTACTACTTTAATTTGCGAAGAATTAGATTATCACCAAAGCTTAATTCAGAATAAAGAGAACTTAGGAAGTAGAGATATCCAATTAAATCTTTTTGTGTTAACACAATTTGATGAAATGACCAGAAAATATGGCGAGACTGCGCTAAACAGAGAAGTGAGCAGTAAACTAAAAGTTTATGAAAGTCAGTTTGGAATGACTCGTTAATAAAAATACCTAGTAAAAAGAAAGAGCCTTATCATTAAAATTGATAAGGCTCTTTTGTTATGTTTGTAAATTCTTATTCTTCTACAACCACGCCCATAGCGCAAAATTTATCAATTCTTTCTGTAATTAAAGTATCCACTTTTTTGCTTCTTAACTCGGCTAAATCTGAAAGGATTTTTTCTTTAATAGTTGCACTCATTGCTTCTGGATTTTGATGTGCACCACCCATAGGCTCTTTAATAATTCCGTCAATTAACTTGTTAGCTAACATATTGTCTGCGGTTAACTTTAAACACTCGGCAGCTTTTTCTTTAAAATCCCAACTTCTCCACAAGATAGAAGAGCAAGACTCAGGAGAAATCACAGAATACCAAGTATGCTCTAACATATAAACCCTATCACCAATTCCAATTCCTAAAGCACCACCCGATGCTCCCTCTCCTACTATCATACAAATAATGGGAACTCGAAGTACGGACATCTCTAGCAAATTCCTTGCAATAGCTTCCCCTTGACCTCTTTCTTCGGCTTCTAAACCTGGGAAAGCGCCCGGAGTATCTATAAAAGTTACTACTGGTTTATTAAATTTCTCAGCCAGTTTCATTAAACGTAAAGCTTTTCTGTATCCTTCTGGATTAGCCATGCCAAAGTTTCTGTACTGGCGCATCTTCGTATTAATTCCTTTTTGATGACCAATAAACATCACTGTTTGGCCATTAATTGAACCAAAACCACCTACAATTGCTTTGTCATCTTTTACAGTTCTGTCGCCATGCATTTCTATAAAATCATCACAAATAGATTCTATGTATTGTAAAGTGTAAGGACGCTCTGGATGTCTGGAGATTTGAACTTGTTGCCAACCAGTAAGGTTACTGTAGATATCTAGCTTTGCTTTTTCGATTTTTTCGTCCAATTCTTTCAAAGTGGCAGACATATCAACTTTTGTTTTTTCTGCTATCTGCTTTACTTTTTCTACCTGCTGCTGTAAATCTGCAATGGGCTTATCAAAGTCGAAAGATGTTTTCATATTTTTTTTTTACAAGGGGACTAAGTTATTATTTACTTATTAAAAATGAAAATATCTTGTCTCTTAAGTATTGATTTTGATTTTTACAACATAAAAAAAGATCCCATCGGGGCTCTTATAAGGGTTTGACTTGTGCTTTACTCTATTTCTCCTTAAGAGAAAGTTAATTTTAGATGAATTCTATAAGAACAGAATTAATTTGCACTGCCTTATGTAAAATAAACCCGGGTGAAGAGGAAAGCCCGAAGTGCGGTGGAATGATGTGCTTGGGCGGACTTGTAACGTAAAACGGGACTATTTTAAATAAAATGTACTGCAATTGCTTTTCAAAAACAAAAAAAGGCCCCTTGAATTTAAAGGGCCTCTGCTTACAATTTGGAATAAAATTATATTTATTTTAATTCGTCTATAGCTTTTTGAACGTACGCTATTTGTGTTTCTAAATTTGATTTAGTAGCTGCATCTGCTTTCTCTAATTGACCTTTTTTATTACCCAACAAGTTATTAAGCATTACCGTTACATATTTGTCTACCCCGTAAGTTTTATACTGAACGCCTAATTGTTTAAGCTGATTTACGCCGTCTATTAGATAAGAAGTTTGGTTAACTTTAAACAACATGGAAGCAAAACCTGGTATAATTTGAAATTTTTCACCAACTGTTAATTCTTCGAATGCGTTAGAAACATAAGGGAAATCCGCATCGGTACCGTTTGTAATGTAAAGATTGATTATGGCTAATGCTAATGGCCCTTCGCTTTCTTTCTCTAGAGATTTAGCTAATTTCATGGCTTCAACCTCATCTAAAGCGGCAATTCCTCCCAAAGCAGCACCTGCAACCGCATAAGATTGGTTTTTAACCGCTTCTTTAAATAAAGGCAAATAGGTTTGATCTTCTAATGATGCTAAAGCATCTAAAGCGGCAGCTTTTACCAATGTTTTTGGATCTGTTTTGGCAAGATTTAAAATAATTGGAAGGGCTTGTTTAAGTATAGCTTCATCATCTAATTTTAACTCATTAATAGCACTAATGCGTAACTCAAAATATTGATCTTGTAAAGCTGAAATTAAAATTTGTTGTGCGCTAATGTCTTTATTTTTAGCCGCAGCTTCTACAGCCTCTAGCCTATCTAAAAATAAGGGCGCATTTTTATATTGAAATGCAAATTCTTCCAAAGACTTATTATCTGTCTTTCTTACTAGCAAAATTTTATCTGCATCTACGTTTACTAAGTTTGGCTTAGATGCTAAAGAATAGCTTATAGAGTCTGTTTTAGAAGTCGACCAATAGTTGTACGTTTCCTTTTTACCGTTAACATAAATGTCAATTTTAATTGGGAGCTTAAATGCGTCTTCTTTTTGAGTTTGACTGAGGTAAATAGTTTGTGTTTTAGATGCTTGATCCCATTTGTAATCTATATTTAACTCTGGATTACCGACCCCAAAATACCACTGATTAAAAAACCAATTTAAATCTTTTCCGCTCACTTGCTCAAAAGCCAATCTTAATTGATGAGCCTCGCCATTGCCTAATGCATAAGTTTTCAGGTAAAGATTAAGCCCTTTAAAGAAAGCATCTTCGCCTAAGTAATTCCTCAACATGTTTAATATTCTACCTCCTTTTTGATAGGTTACCACATCAAACATATCTTCCTTATCTTTATAATTAAAACGAATAAGGTTTTTAGCTTTTGAAGTAGGATCTGCCAAATAAGCGTTCATTCCATCGTGGTTATGAGCGTCGCCAGCATCTTTTCCGTAAGCATGTTCTATCCAAAGAGTTTCACTAAAATCAGCAAAAGATTCGTTTACCGATAGGTTACTCCAGCTTTCAGCAGTTACATAATCACCAAACCATTGATGAAATAATTCATGAGCAATGGTAGATTCACCGTCGCCACTGCCATCTAAAAGCTGACGAGAGGTTTGTTGCACATAATCTCCATGCAAGGTAGCTGTTGTGTTTTCCATTGCACCACTCACAAAATCTCTCACTACTATTTGTGCATATTTGTTCCACGGATAATCAACTCCTAACTTTTTAGAGAAAAAATCCATCATAGCAGGTGTTTTACCAAAAATATCTTTTGCATAAGGTGCAAAAGCGGGTTCTAAGTAATAATCTACAGGCGTATTTTTCCATTTATCTCGATAGACTTTAAAATTGCCGACAGCCATCATAAATAAATAAGGAGCATGAGGTTTATCCATTTTCCAGGTATCACTTCTGGTGTCATCGTTATTTTTTCTTTGACTAATTAATGCTCCATTAGAAAGAGTAATGTATTTATTTGGCACCGTCATGGTGATTTCTTGAGTGGTTTTTTGATTTGGCCGATCGATAGTTGGAAACCAAACTGAAGATCCTTCTGTTTCTCCTTGTGTCCAAATTTGAACGGGTTTACCTTTCACACTGCTATCTGGATTAATAAAGTATAATCCTTTTGCATCCGTAATTGCCGCACTTCCTTTAGATTTAAATTGATTTGGTTTAGCAGTATAGGCAATGTAAACGGTGTACTTGTTATCGGCCTTATAAGTTTTACCTAAATTGATTTTTAGGAACAAACTATCATAAGTAAATTTTAATGGAATATTTTTAACCCCATCAAACAAAGCCACTGTTTTAATATCCATTCCTTTTGCATCTAAGGTTAAAGAGTCTGTTGGATAAAAATGAGGTTTTAAGGTAATCCAAGCTTTTCCGTACAAATAGGTTTTAGCGTAATCAAATTTTACATCTAATTTTGTATGAACTAAATCATTGATCTTAGTTGTACTTGCTTTATAAAGCTGTACTAGATTGTTTTCGGGAATTGCTGTTATTTCTTGTGAAAATGAATAGGCCGAAGCCAACATTAATACTGTTAAGCTTGCTATTCTTTTTTTAAATTTTAACATAGAATAAATTTATTTGATTTAATTTAATAACCGTTATGATACTTTACAAAAGTAATGTTTTGAAATAAAATTATGTTTAAAGCTTAATTATTATCCATAATTAAAGATTTAAAGAGATAAAATCCTATTTTAGCGATAAATAAGATCGTTTAACTAAAAATAAAAAAATATTTTATTAAACTTATTTTTTTAGCTAACTGGTCCTAATTTTTATTTAAGTGAACTCTAAATTTTAATATTATAACTGACAAAAAATAAAAATCTAATTCATCCTATTTTAAACAATAAAATTAATGCTCAATTTTTTATTTGCACTTTTTATAGTACCTATACTTTTCATTCAACAACCAAATTTTAAAGTAGAAAGAGAAATTATTAAAAAAGCGACAAACGATTCTTTAGTAGTTGACGCCTATTTAAAAATCATCAAAGGTATTAATCCAATTCAAGCAGATTCTATTAACGGTTATTTTGGCGAAGTTTTAACTTATGCTAAACAAAAAAATTATACCCAAGGGGAAACACTTGTAAATTTTAACGCCGGAAAATATTCTGTTGCTCATGGTCAACTTTCAATAGCTGAAAGCTATTTACTGGATGCATTAAAAACAGTAGACGAGAAAAAAAACTTAACTCTGAAGGCGAATATCTTTAATGTTTTAGGAGTAGTTTATGGCAAAAGAGGTGATTATGAATTAGCTATGAAAAATATTTTAATGTCTTTGAAGATTTTTGAAGACTTAAAAGATTTAGACGGGCAAATATCTAGTTATATAAAACTAGGTGCAATCACCAGATTAAATGGCGACCTTAAATTAGCTTTCTCTTATAATTTAAAAGGAGAACAACTAAATACAAAGCTGAAGAAAAAAAGCTATCAGATTGATATTTTAAACAATAATGCAATTATTTATGCCATGAAAGGCGATCTTAATAATGCATTAAAGATGTTTCAGGCTGGCTATATTACAGCTAAAAATGGAGGTTTAAATTTCACATCAAGCAAAGTAAACTGCTTGATGAATATTGGTTTGATTTATAAAGAAAAAAAGCAATACAGCACAGCTTTAGCGTTTTTCCAAAAATCAGCAGAAGAAGCAAAATTGGGTAATTTACCAAACGAAAGTATCAGAAATGAATTAAACATTGCCTTGCTTTATGCCAATCAAAATAAGTTTGAAGCAAGTAATGCTATCGCATTAAAAACTTTAGCATCTGCAAAAAAAGCATCTTACTTAGATTTAGTAACCGAAACTTTAGATCTGATTACTAAAAACTTCAAATCATTAAATGACTTTAAGAATGCATTAAAGTATAAAGAAGAGTTTTTTAAAGAAGAGAACAAGTTAAAAAACGTTCGGAAAGATAAAGAAATAGCTGATTTACAATCTACTTACAATTTAAAAAAAGCGCAAGAACAGGTAAAACTATTGGATCAACTGAATCAAAAAGCAGTTAACCAGAGAGAATTAATGATTTTACTAATTGTACTGGGCTTTCTTTCTATGTCGGTTTTTGCATTTTATTATTTTAGGATAAAGAAACTACATCATAAAATTTCTTTACAAAGAACCTTGTTAATAGATAGTAATGAAATCAAAAACAAGCTTTTCTCTATCATAGGCCATGATCTTAGAAGTGCTTATAACAGTACTTTAGGTTTTTTAAATCTTCTAAAAGATGGAGATTTAAATAAAGATGAGGAAGAATTATTTATTGGCAAAGTAATTACTCAATCCCAATCTGCCCTAGAAACATTAGACAATTTATTAATGTGGGGGCACTCTCAAATAAAAGGGACTAAAATTACTACTGCCGTTTTTGAAGCTGGAGCAGAAGTTCAAAAAAACATAGCCTTTCTTGAAGATCAATTTCTCGCTAAACAAATTTCTGTAGAAATTTCAGAACAATTTAAAATTCAAATAAAAGCCGATCTCAATCATTTTGATTTTGTGGTTAGAAACATTTTATCAAACGCCATTAAATTCACTCCAGAAAATGGCTCAATAAAAATTTCCAGTTCAAATTACAGTCCAAACCAACAAAAATTTTGCGTAACAGATACAGGCATAGGAATGACTAAAGAACAAATAAATCAAATATTTAGTACCAATAGCGAAAGCACTTTAGGCACTTCTAAAGAACAAGGGACTGGACTAGGTTTAATGCTGTGTAAAGAATTTATAGAATTGAATGGAGGAAAAATATGGGCGGAAGGACAGTTAGGGAAAGGTTCTACATTTTGCTTTGTATTGGATAAAGGATAAATTATTTCATAAAAAAAAGCCAATCTGAAAATTCAGATTGGCTTTTTTGTTCCTAATAAAAATTCTTGATTAGCAATATTGATCAAAAGCACCCATTAAATTATCGGCAATCATTTGGGCCGGTCTGCCTTCTATTTGATGGCGTTCTATAATATGAACCAATTTACCATCTTTAAATAAAGCCATTGATGGTGATGATGGAGGATAAGGCAACATATGGTTTCTAGCTGCGTCAACCGCATCTTTTTCCATTCCTGCAAAAACAGTTACTAGTCTATCAGGTTTTTTACCTGAAGTAGCTGCTAATTTTGCTGCCGGACGAGCGTTTGCTGCCGCACAACCACAAACAGAATTTACCACTACAAAGGTTGTTCCTTCTGCTTCAATCGCATTTTTTACTTCTTCAGCGTTTTTTAATTCTTCAAAACCAACACTTGTTAAGTCGGTTCTCATTGGGGCAACTAAATATTCTGGATACATTTTTTTGAGTTAAAAGTTCAAAGTAATATGTTTAAAGTTTAAAACTTTACGAATGCAAAATTAAGCTTTTATGTGTTTACTACTAAAAAAGCTTATCAAGGGTTTGTCATAAATCAACTCTCCCAATAACATACCGTTAACCATTTGAAATTCACACCCCTAATCCATACCTTTGCAACTCACAAATTAAAAAACAAAACTATGTCATCAGTAGAGACAAATTACGTTCCTTTTAAAGTTAAGGACATTTCCCTAGCCGAATGGGGAAGAAAAGAAATTGGATTAGCCGAAGCAGAAATGCCGGGTTTAATGGCTTTAAGAGAAGAGTTTGGTGCTAGCAAACCTTTAAAAGGCGCTAGAATTGCAGGCTGTTTACACATGACCATCCAAACCGCAGTTTTAATTGAAACTTTGGTAGAATTAGGTGCAGATGTAACCTGGTCTTCTTGTAACATTTTCTCCACACAAGATCACGCTGCTGCTGCAATTGCTGCTGCTGGCGTTCCTGTTTACGCTTGGAAAGGCTTAAACGAAGAAGAATTTGATTGGTGTATTGAGCAAACTTTATTCTTCGGAGAAAACCGCGAACCATTAAACATGATTTTAGATGATGGCGGCGATTTAACCAATATGGTTTTAGACAGATACCCAGAATTAGCTGCTGGCATTAAAGGAATTTCAGAAGAAACCACTACAGGCGTTCTACGTTTACATGATCGTGTAAAAAAAGGAACTTTATTAATGCCTGCAATCAACATTAACGATTCTGTAACAAAATCTAAATTTGATAACAAATACGGATGTCGCGAATCATTAGTTGACGCAATCCGTAGAGCAACTGATATTATGATGGCTGGTAAAGTAGCCGTTGTTTGTGGTTATGGAGATGTGGGTAAAGGTTCTGCAGATTCTTTACGTAATGCTGGTGTAAGAGTAATCGTTACAGAAATTGACCCAATTTGTGCTTTACAAGCAGCAATGGAAGGTTTTGAAGTTAAAAGATTAACTACAGCCATTAAAGAAGCAGATATTGTAGTGACTGCAACCGGGAATAAAGATATCGTTAGAGGAGATCATTTTAAAGCGTTAAAAGACAAAGCCATCGTTTGTAACATCGGTCACTTTGATAACGAAATTGATATGGCTTGGTTAAATTCAACTTATGGCGATACCAAAATCGAAATCAAACCTCAGGTAGATAAATATACTATTGATGGAAACGATGTAATTGTATTGGCAGAAGGCCGTTTAGTGAATTTAGGTTGCGCAACTGGTCACCCAAGTTTTGTAATGTCTAACTCATTCACTAACCAAACTTTAGCTCAATTAGAATTATGGACCAATACAGCTGCTTATGAAAATAAGGTTTATGTATTGCCAAAAACTTTAGATGAGAAAGTTGCTCGTTTACACTTAGCTAAAATTGGAGTAGAATTAGAAACATTAAGATCAGATCAAGCAGATTACATTGGTGTAACTGTAGAAGGTCCGTTCAAAAATGACGCTTACCGTTACTAAGTTAAAAGTACAAGATATTAGTATCAAGACCGCTCTGAAATTCAGGGCGGTTTTTTTATTTTAGTACCGAAGGAATCCTTTTTAGAAAAGCAGGTTTCTGTGCTCTTTCGTTCCGATAGTCCTGCTGTCCGCACTCGCTTTTTTATTGCTCCAAAAAGCATTAAAAAGAGCTCAAACAAATGCTCCCATCAGGTTTATCAATTCAGTACGGTGCCTAAAAAACAAACTATAAAAGCTATTAGTGACCCTCATGATAATTTTTATTTTTAAAACCCTAACTTTGCGCCAAATTATTTTGAAAAGATGTTTAGAATGTCCTCATCTGCTCAACAATAAAATTTAATATTATGAAGAAAATTGTTGATTACAGAAAGTTGTTAGAAGTAACAGAAAACGCAACTTTAAATGAATTAAAATCTGTTTACCGTAGTTTAATGAAAACTTGGCACCCAGATAAATTTCAGGATGCGGTAGAAAAACATAATGCCGAAACCAATACCACCAAAATGATTGAAGCTTACCATTTTTTAGTAAGCATTGCGCCAGAAACGCGTCAGCAATCATTACCAGAATATACAGAAACCATTACCAATTCAAACATTCAAGATTTTGAGTACAAATCTCAAGTTTTAAAAGTAGAATTTTTAGATGGCAACATTTATGAATATTTTGATGTGCCTAAGGCCATATACGTGAAATTAGTAAATGCAGATTCTCGCGGAAGATTTGCCAGAAGACATATTTTTAGCTCTTTTGTTTACAGAAGCACCAGCAAATTGGTTGCTACAGCTTAAATAAAATCCAAACTATTCTGTTTTTTCATTGTGAGAAAACAGAATAGTTTAAAATTTCTCCTCTCATTTTCTTCTTAAAAAATGTAGATTAGTATTCATATTAAATAATACTAATCATGGCTATTCAAAACAAAACTATTTCTTCCCTATTTTTTCTTTTTTTACTAAGTACTAACTTCTTGTATGCTCAAGATAAGAAACAAGTAAAAGAAATTAACCAAGTAGTAGAAGTTTCTTGCGGTCAATGCAACTTCAAATTAAAAACTCAAAAAGGCTGTGATTTAGCAATAAGAATAGACGGAAAAGCATATTTTGTTGATGGCTCAAAAATAGACGACCATGGTGATGCTCATGCAGAAGATGGTTTTTGTAATGCCGTAAAAAAAGCCGAAGTAAAAGGAACAATTGTGAAAGGCCGGTTTAAAGCCACCAGTTTTAAATTACTCAAAGATTAATATTCTTCTGCCTAAAACTAAATTAAACCTTTGAGCATTTCTATATTTGTATATGTCTCAAGCAAAATTATCAGTCAACATCAATAAAATAGCCACAATACGTAATTCCCGTGGCGGCAACAATCCTGATTTAGTAAAAACCGCCTTAGATTGTGAGCGCTTTGGTGCACAAGGAATCACCGTACATCCTCGCCCAGATGAAAGACATATCCGTTATCAAGATACTTTCGATTTAAAATCAGTCATCAAAACAGAGTTTAACATTGAAGGAAACTGCGAAGAGCAAAAATTTATAGAATTAGTTCTAGCTAATCAACCAGCACAAGTCACATTGGTGCCAGATGTTTTAGGGCAAATTACCTCTAACCACGGTTGGGATACCATCAAAAACCAAAACTATTTACAAGATATCATCGCTGTTTTTAAAGATAAAGGTATTCGTGTTTCCATATTTGTAGACCCAAACCCAGAAATGGTAGAAGCTGCAAAAACTACCGGTACAGATAGAATTGAACTCTATACAGAAGCTTATGCTTCAAACTTTCATCATAATAAAGAAAAAGCAATTGCGCCTTATATTTTAGCCGCAGAAACCGCTAATAAAGTAGGTTTAGGTATTAATGCTGGTCATGATTTAGACCTGCATAATCTTCAATATTTTGCGCAAAATATACCCGGTTTATTAGAAGTGAGTATTGGACACGCTTTAATTTG
>JBILPO010000176.1:0-4968 GCA_044373805.1 Pelobium sp. | reverse complement strand
AACATCCTGTACCAAAATCCATGGTCACATATTCATCCTCAATTACAGGAATTTCTCTATTAATTAAGGGAACAAAAACCTTTTTACCTTTTAAATGCTGATACCTTTCATCATTTGGATTTACACAAATTGCCGCATCAGCCATAATGGTTTCTGGTCTGGTGGTAGCAATTGTAATATAGTTATCAGTTGACAGTTGCCCGTTTTCAGTTTCTTGATTCTCGATACTTGATACTTGATACTTAATATAATACAACTTTTGGTTCACTTCTTTCCTGATGACTTCTTCATCAGAAACGGCGGTTAAACCTTTGGGATCCCAGTTTACCATTCTTACGCCACGATAAATCAATCCTTTTTTGTGTAGATGGATAAAAGTATCAATTACAGCTTCAGACAAGGCCGGGTCCATAGTGAAAGCTGTTCTGTCCCAATCGCAACTTGCACCTAATTTTTTTAATTGATCAAGAATAATTCCGCCGTATTTGTCTTTCCACTCGTAAGCGTAATTCAAAAACTCTGCTCTGCTAAGGTCTTTTTTATCAATTCCTTTTTCTTTGAGCATGGCTACCACTTTAGCCTCAGTAGCAATAGAAGCATGATCTGTACCTGGAACCCAGCAAGCATTTTTACCTTTCATTCTTGCCCTACGCACCAAAACATCTTGAATGGTATTATTCAGCATGTGCCCCATGTGCAATACTCCGGTCACATTGGGTGGTGGAATTACGATGGTATAAGGCTCACGCTCATCTGGAACGGATTTGAAGAATTTATTTTCTAACCAAAACTGGTACCACTTATCTTCTACTTCTTTTGGATTGTAAGTTTTTGCAATGCTCATAAACGATAAAAAATCTTTTCGAACGGCAAAAATAGGATTTTTTAAAAAGGTATAAGGTATAAGGTATAAGAAATTAAGTTATTAATAAAAAGCTAGGGACGTTATAAGTCACCAGATTTATAACCTTAAACCCTATAAAAGTTACCTAAAACCTTGATCTGGTTTAGAAAAATTAAATGATTTTAGGTTTTTAAAATGTCCGTTAGCTAGAATTCTTTTTTGAGTTTCCTGGATACTTTGCATAGATGGGATAATTTTCTCGAAATGTTCCATCATAAATTCTTGTCGTTCTTCTTCAGATGGAGTCCCTAAAAGCTCGAGTTTTTGAAGTTCATTTAAACCAGAGAAATGCGCAATTTGGAAGGAATAAATATTGGCAAGTATATTTTTGATTTCCTTTTTTTGAGGCATCAAAGATTGAAATTGATTGTAAAGACTTTTTAAAGTTTCAAATTTAATTAAATTATAGGATCCATCATTTTCTATGATTTCTACATCAGCCCCAGCAAAAGCTTTATTTAAATGTTGAGGAAAAACTTTATTAATGCTAAAAACTTCTATTCCTTCTGCAACTATGTCCATTTCTCCATTCGGATAATCTTTTACCACTTGCAGTAATTTTAGCTTAGTCCCAACACCATAAATCTCGTTATTAATAACAGGGGGGATTCCAAAAAATAACTCTTCATGCTTTCTTAACTCGTTGAAAAGATCGCGGTAACGCTGCTCAAAAATATGCAGATTGAGTTGCTCTCCGGGGAAAACAATAAGTTGCAAAGGAAATATTGGCAGTTTCATAATTTTGTAACAATATTTTTGTGAGATTGTTGTTTTAGATTTAAAGATTCAAAAACATGAAAATTCTATCTCTAATTAGTATTTTAAATCCTTTAAAAATTAAATCTGTGGTAAGAACTTTATACTATTGGTTTAATAGGTAATATTAAATATGTTATAGTTTTTCTTCCTTCGATCTGTAAATTTACCTATTATTTTAAAACATCTGCTTTCTTTGAGAAGCAAAATCATTTCAGGCAAAGCCATTAAAAAATTCTGTAAAATTTAAAATCCCACTAAAATTTAATATAGCATCAAAATAGCGGTGTTTTATCTTAATTTTTTATCTTTTATTAAAAAATTGATTCACCTTTGTTTAATGCTATAAATTATTGCTTATTTGCATCTTTATAACAATTTTAATATTTACCGCGTTTAATATTTTATGATTAAAAAAGTCTTCACCTTTGTATTTTTACTAATCTCTTTTTCTTCCTTTTCGCAAGTAAAAAATAAAGACTTTAAACAAATGTTAGACAGTTTGTACAATCATACTGTTCCGCTTATTTCTGTAGACTCTTTAAAACAACTAAAAAACGTTTACCTTTTAGACACCCGAGAGAAAGAAGAATTTGAAGTGAGTCATTTAAAAAACGCCCGAAACGTAGGATACATTTGGTTTGATATGCGTAAAGTTTATGACATCCCTAAAAATGCGACCATTGTAGTTTACTGTTCGGTAGGCTACAGAAGTGAGAAAATTGGAGAGAAGCTGATTAAACATGGCTTCCATCATGTGTTTAATCTTTACGGAAGCGTTTTTGAATGGAAAAACGAAGGCAATCCATTATATAAATCTAGCGGGGTGCAAACCACAGAAATTCATACCTACAATAAAGATTGGTCTAAATGGGTAGAAAAAGGAACTAAGGTTTATTAAAAATGCTTAAGGCCATAAGCAGAAAGCTAAATGCCTTTTAAAATCAAACACTTATTTGCTTTAAGCTTTTTGCTTTAAGCCTAATCGATTACCAATAAGAAATTCCCATGCCCGAAGAATTATCAATAGTGGTTACTGCCGACGGTTCTAAGACCGTCTATCATCCTGGTGTTAAAGAAAATTATCATAGCAGAAATGGGGCTTTACAAGAAAGTAACCATGTTTTTTTAAACTCGGGATTGCGTTATTATTTGGCTGATAAATTAATAGATCAGGTTGCTGTTTTGGAAGTTGGTTTTGGCACTGGATTGAATTTTTTACTGACTAATGATTTTTGTAACGGCAAAGAAATAGATTTAAATTATGTAGGAATTGAAGCTTTTCCACTTCCCTTTTCTTTGTTAGAACAAATAGATTATGAACAATTTGTTTCTACCAACACCTGGAAACTATATAAAGCCTGCTATGTAGAAGCACTACAGCGAAGTGTAGCATTAAATGAGTTTTGCAGCTTATATATTGCAGCTATTGAAGCTCAGGTTTTTACTTCTGATTCTCTTTTTGATGTGATTTATTTTGATGCTTTTGCATCTGCCAATCAGCCAGAATTATGGACCAAAGATTTTATCACACACATTGTAAGTTTCCTTAAACCAGGAGGCGTATTTGTAACCTATGCTATTACAGGCGATCTAAAAAGAATTATGAAATCTTTAGGAATGAAGATTGAAAAAGCTCCTGGAGCAGCCGGTAAAAGAGAAATGTTAAGGGCTGTTAAACCATTTTAAAATCTTTCATGCTGATCAATTTGGCTTCCTATTTCTTTGATTTCATAACTTGTTAAATCTCCCCAAACCTGCTCCCAGTTATCATCTTTTCTTAACTCGCTAATTTTTTTGCCGTCAATTTCGCAAAAGTAAAAAGTTACTCCATCTGTAGTTTCAGTAGGTTGCACCATCACTTCTTTGGTTTCATTATTTACATTCACTTTAAGGCTAAATGCATTAGATTTTAAATTTTCCATGGTCTTTTGTTTTTATTTGGGTTTCAAAGTTTATGCCATTGTAAATATTTTACAGATACGATGTGCAATAAATCCTTATGTTTGAAACATGAACGTTTTCGACCCTCAATCTACACCAGCCCAAGCTTTTGATAGATTATTAAATATTATGAATGATTTAAGGCTTCAATGCCCATGGGATAAAAAACAAACCATGGAAACCCTACGTCATTTAACCATTGAAGAAACCTACGAGCTTTCTGATGCCATTTTAGAAGGCAATATGCAGGAAATTAGAAAGGAACTAGGTGATCTGATGCTTCATTTAGTGTTTTACGCTAAAATTGGATCAGAAACTAATGATTTCACTATAGTGGATGTTTTGAATGGAATTTGCGAAAAATTAATCAATCGTCACCCTCATATTTATGGAGATGTAATTGCCGAAACTGAAGAACAAGTAAAACAAAATTGGGAGCAAATTAAATTGAAAGAAGGAAATAAATCTGTTTTATCTGGTGTACCCTCCTCATTACCTGCTTTAATAAAGGCTTCTAGAATTCAGGAAAAAGCCAGAGGTGTAGGTTTTGATTGGGAAGAAAAACAACAAGTTTGGGAAAAGGTAGAAGAAGAAATGCAGGAGTTTAAAGATGAGTTTAACGTAGATAATGATCAAGAAATAGATAGAGAAAAAGCAGAAGGTGAATTTGGTGATTTGCTATTTTCTTTAATTAATTATGCCAGATTCATCAACATCAACCCTGAGGATGCTTTAGAAAAAACCAATAAAAAATTCATTAAAAGATTTCAATATTTAGAGTCAAAAGCAACAGAACTGAACAAATCTTTATCTGACATGACTTTAGCAGAAATGGATGTTTTTTGGAACGAAGCAAAAAAACTTTAATTCTTGGCAGCATTTATTTTAATTGCCATTATATCCTAAAAAAAGATTTGTAACAAACTTAATTTGAAGGATTAATTATTTGAAAGCAATGGCCTTAACTGGCGAGATTTTAGTTACCAATATTGATGGAATCAATAAAACTAAAAGGCAAACAATTAAAGTCCCCAAATTAATTAAAAGGATGTCTGCAAGGTTAAATTCTACTGGAATAAACTTCATATAATAAGAAGCCTCGTCTAGTTTAAAGAATTGGGTTTGCTGCTGAAAAAAGCCTAATCCTAAGCCAAAAATATTACCTAAAAGCATCCCAAAACCCACTAAATAAATTGCGTTGTATAGAAATATTTTTCTGATGCCCCAATTACTTTCGCCCAAAGCTTTTAACAAACCTATCATATTAGTTCTTTCTAATATCATAATTAGCAAGGCCGAAATCATGTTGATGACTGCCACTACCAACATTAACACCAAAATTACTTGTGCATTTACATCTAACA
>JBILPO010000175.1:0-4981 GCA_044373805.1 Pelobium sp. | reverse complement strand
GAAAAGGATCTCCAACTTGTACAGCTGGTAAATCATTGATAGAATCTTCGGTAATATTTTTAGATGCAAAAGCAGCACCATGAATTCCGTCTTTTCCGGTAGCAGAACCTACAATGTACACTGGGTTTCCAACACCGTAGGAGGTTGCAGAAACTGTTTCGCCTACTTTCACAATACCCGCCGACATGGCGTTTACTAATGGATTAACGTGGTAACATTCATCAAAAAAGACTTCACCACCAACCGTTGGGATTCCGAATGCATTGCCATAATCGCCAATACCTTTTACAACTCCTCTAATTAACCATTGTGTTTTTGGATGATTAGGATCTCCAAAACGCAGAGAATTTAATTGAGCAATTGGCCTTGCTCCCATGGTGAAAATATCTCTATTTATGCCCCCTACTCCGGTAGCCGCACCTTGGTAAGGCTCTAAAGCAGATGGATGGTTGTGAGATTCTATCTTAAAAACACAAGCTATACCGTCGCCTAAATCAACCATTCCAGCATTTTCTTCCCCAGCTTTAGCCAGCATGCGAGGCCCGTCTTTTGGTAAAGTTTTTAACCAAGTGATGGAATTTTTGTAGGAACAATGTTCGCTCCACATCACAGAAAAGATAGAAAGTTCAGTAAAATTAGGTGTTCTACCTAAAATTTCTTTAATTCGATCATATTCTTCTGGTCTTAAACCTAATTCAATTGCGGTATCTAGGGTGGTAAGTTGTGTAGTTTCCAATGCTATTATTATATTTGAATTTGCGTTCAAAGTTATAAATTCAAATCAGTTAGCGAAAACCATTTAACATCTATTATAACAAATGATAAGATTTATAAGTATATTTTTTCTCCTTCTGATCTCTACAAAATCGTTTTCCCAAACTTATGGCAATGAATGGGTTAATTTTTCGCAGAAATACGTAAAAATTAAAATAACAGAGGAGGGACTTTTTAAAATTACTTATGATGATGTTGTAGCTAAGAATTCTTTTCTAGGAACTTTAAATCCAGCTAAATTTCAGATTTTTAATAAAGGAGTTCAAATCCCTCTTTATATAACAGGTACAGAAGATGGCAGATTTAATCAGGGTGATATCATTTATTTTTATGGAAATAAAAATGATGCTAGTTTAGACAGAGTGCTGTATGATAATCAAAATGATTTACCCAATGATCAGGTAAGTTTATTTACTGATGATAATTATTACTTTCTTACTTACAGTGTATCTCAAGATGGTTTAAGATATCTCACCAATAATGAAACCAACGTTGGACTAATCTCAGAACCATTCATCATCACCAAGGAAAGAATAAATTTAGCAAGTAGTTATTATAATGGCGAATTTATTTTGGAGGGCATGTCGTTGTCTGAATACATTGAGGGAGAGGGCTATTTAGGTAGTACTTTTACAAAAGGCCAAAGCTCGAACTACTCTTTAAATACCTCTGATTTTATAAATATTTCATCTTACCAACCTAAATTATCATTTTATGTTGCAGGTAGGTCTAATGCAGCTTCAACAAATGCATCTGGACAAAACCATCATCTAAGAGTTAGTATGGGTACAAATACTTTATTTGACACTTTGTATAGAGCATACAAAACAATTAGAAAAACTGTACCTATCGCTGTATCTACCGTAAATACATCCATCAACTTATCTTCAATTGATGATTTAGGTGCTGTTACAGATTTTCAAGCACCTGCATTTTTAGAAATTTCTTTTTCAAGAACATTAAATTTAGCATCACGAAACACCCTTAGTTTTACTTTACCTAATAATAAATCTAAGGGTTTATTAAGCTTTTCAAACTCGGGTATTACAAACGCTGTATTAATTGAGAAAAATGGTAATCACTTAAATTTTCCTGATGCCAATTCTAGTAACCTTCAATTTGTAATAAATGATATTAAACCTTCAAACAACTATTTTTTGAGTAGCACTACTAGTGCAAAAAGTTTAATTCTAGAGGATGTTGTGTTTAAAAACATGAATGCTAATTATTCTAGAGGTTATTTAATAATCACTCATTTTAGCTTGGCTGCAGGTGCTTTATCTTATCAACAATACAATCAATCTATTGGCATTCAAACATCCTTAGCTTTTACAGATGATTTGTATAACGAATTTTATTATGGTTTTCATCACCCAATGGCTTTAAGAAATTATTGCCAGTTTATGATTGAAAAAGGAATTGTTAAACCAGAATATCTTTTGCTACTTGGAAAAGGGTTTGAACTTACTAAACAAAACATTACAACAGATTTAGTTCCGACATTTGGATATCCAGCAAGTGATAATATGATTACATCAGGTTTAAACGGTAGTAATCTAGAACCAGGATTAGCAACAGGCAGGATTCCGGCTAAAACAAATGAAGAGGTTGAAAATTATCTAGGTAAATTAAAAGTTTATACCAGTTTAGGTAATGAAATTTGGAGAAAGAAACTTGTTCATGTAAGTGGGGGAAGAAGTTTATCAGAAAATTTATCTTATGCTAACTACCAACAGACTTTATTTAATTCCGCTAAAAGAGATTTATTTGGAGCATCAGTTGTTAATATTAAAAAAAATGTGGAAGATCCTGTTACTGAAAATCTAACAGAAAAAATCATTAAGGAAACACAAGATGGAACCGCTTTAATATCTTTTTTAGGACATGGAAGCACAACCACCACAGAGGTGTTGTTAGGAGATCCTACCAAGTTAAACAATAAAGACAAACCAACTTTTTACCTAGTGAATGGCTGTAGCACTGGAAATGTTTTTACATCTTCAAAATCATTGGGGGAGCAATTTTTATTACAAAAAGATTTTGGAGCTTTAGGTTGGATAGGCACAACTAGCGAAGGAGTTGCATCCTATCTAAATAACTTATCTAATAATTATTACACTAATTGGTTTAAGAATCTATATAACGAATCTCTATCAAAGGGAATTCAGTTAGGAATAAAAAATTATGCTCAAAGGAATGATAAACTAAATTTAGCGCATTCAAGACAGTACATTTTTTTAGGAGATCCCACAATAAAATTTTATACTCCATCACTACCTGATTATTCTATTGAAAATTCATTTGTTTTCTTACAAAATGCTGCTCAAAATGCAAATAGCCAATCATTAGATTTAAGTATAGTTATTGAAAATATTGGAAAAGTAGTAACAGATAGTATTGATGTTCAGATCACTAGAAAATCAGAAAACAATCAAAACATACCCTCAGTAGATTTTAAAATAAGACCGATATTTAATAGAGATACAATAAATATTAGCTTAAATAATATTGGGTATGAAGTTGAAGGCATTAATGAAATTAAAATAATTATAGACTCAAAAAATCGAATACAAGAGTTGAATGAATCAAACAATGGTGTTACGTTGAATTTATTTTTAGCAGGCAACGGACTGAATAGTATTTTCCCTTTAAATAATAGCATTGTAAATCCTGCTGAATTTAAATTAAAAGTACAGCCAGATAACTTATTCACAAAAAATGCAGAGTACATTTTTGAAATTGATACAGTTGAAAGCTTTAACTCTACTTTCAAAAAATCATCTGGAATTATCTCGGCTGGGTTGCTACCTGAATGGAAGCCAGAAATGGCTTTAATAACTGATCAAATTTACTTTTGGAGAGCTAAATTAAATTTACCAGACGATAAAGGTGGTCGATGGACTCCTATTAGCAATTTTACAATAATGAATAATGAAGATGATGGACATATAATTTCAAAAAATAATCAACTTAAAAATGCTACTCTGAAAAATATTGTATATCAAAAAGAAACCAATAAGTTTAGTTTTGTTCCTAATATTTTTTCTACCTACATCCAAACCAGAGGAGATGATGCATCTACTGAAAATGAAAGACGATTTAGATATGAAGGTTTGGGTTTAGGATTTAACAGTAGTGAATTTCAAGGAATATCAATTATTACATATCATCCAACAATAAGAGGTCAAAGATTTAGCTACCCAAGCCCTTACAACTTCATAAATAGTTCGGGACCTAATATAGGCTCTAGTGGTCAATATTATTGGGACATTAATAACCCAATTGAAGTAGATTCCCTATTAAGTTATCTACAACAGATACCTGATGGCTATTATGTTATTGGTTTAAATGGTAGAAATGCGGCAATAAATCAGCTAAGCACCCCTATAAAACAAGAATTAAAAAGAATTGGTTTAACTAAATTTAATTTGATAAATAGAGGCGAACCCTATATGTTTTGGGGGAGAAAAGGTAGTGCGGAAGGTAAAGCTCAAGAATTCACTGCCGACTACACATCTTTAGCTTCTGCTAAAAGTCAAGTCATCAGAGCTGACGTGGATTTAGTTTACCTATTTGATGAAGGATCTATAACGACAGAAATAATAGGCCCTGCTACTGAATGGAAGAATGCCTATATTGAATATAATTTAGCAATAAATGATATTGTGAATTATCAAATAATCGGAATTGATTATTCAAGAAATGAAACAACATTAATAAATACATCTAATTCGTTAATTGATTTAAGCTTTATCAAAGCGGCCTCATATCCTTACTTAAAAATAAAAAGCGAATTTAAAAGTCCAATAAAGAGGTTAGTACCTCAAATTAAGACATTAAAAGTACTACACAAAACTAGGCCTGAAGTTACTTTTAATCCCGAATTAAGAGACGATTTTTACGCTAAAACAATTCAAGAAGGTGACTCTATAAAATGGACATTGGGTTTAACTAATTTATCTAAATATAAAACTGATTCGATTTTTGTTGATTATCAAATCTACGTTGTAAATAATGCAAAGATAAATCAGAAACTTAAAGCTTTAACAGAATTAAAAGCTTTTGAATCAAAAGAAATAATTTTTAAAGAAAAAACGCTTGGACTAGGTGGAATCAATAATCTTCAGGTTAATTTAAAAGTTGGGAGAAATGGTGATAGATTATCTTTTAATAACACTATAAAACATGACTATTTAGTTGAAAAAGA